>NZ_WTKW01000488.1:0-2408 GCF_011378745.1 Pseudoalteromonas sp. Z1A6 | reverse complement strand
GGTGGCAATTTAACTTACTTAACCTCCCCATTAATTAAACTCATTTGCACACCATGATCCAACACGCCTTTATTGCCTTGATAATCGGTTAAGCCTTTTTGCTCTATTCACTCGTAGTTAAATAGTAAAACGATCCTTTAATTAAATACGTCCGTATAAAAAAATTTGGCTTTACTATGACCCATCACAAAACACTCAGACTAATACTAGGCGATCAGCTAAACCCATCTCATTCATGGTACAAGCAAAAAGACGACGACACGCTTTACCTCATCGCAGAACTAAAACAAGAAACTGACTACGTTAAACATCACATTCAAAAACTGTGTGCTTTTTTTAATGCTATGGAAAACTTTGCAACTGCATTAAACACGGCAGGTTTTAATGTTTTGCATTTAACACTTGATGATACCGATGACGACAAGGACTTGATTGAATTACTCAAGCGAGTTGCCGATAAATACCAATGCGACTCTATTGAATATCAATACCCTGACGAGTTTAGGCTAAAATCTCAATTAGCTAAGTTTAAAAGTGATAGCTCATTAAATGTAATTGCTACAGATACTGAACACTTTTTATTACCGTTCACCGATATAAAAACACGCTTTACAAAAAACAAGCATGTAACAATGGAGCACTTTTATCGTGCTATGCGTAAGCAATTTAATATATTAATTGATGATGCAAAGCCAACTGGTGGCAAATGGAATTTTGATAGTAATAATCGTAATAAATTTTCTAAAAAAGACTTAGCCGACATCCCAGAGCCTAAGTTATTCAATACTGATGTTAGCATCATTATTTCTCGTTTAAATAAACACAACGTCACTTATTTGGGTGAAATAAATGAACATTCACTGGAGTGGCCAACAACGCGTAAACAAGCGATTGAATCTCTTGAATACTTTTGTGAGCACTTACTTAGTCGCTTTGGTCACTTTCAAGATGCGATGACAGATCAAAGTAAAAACAATACCAGCCTGTACCATAGCCGTTTATCGTTTGCCCTAAACGCAAAAATACTCCACCCGTTATATGTAATCAAACGTGTAATAAGCGAATACGAACAAAGACCTGATGAGATATCACTTTCGCAAGTAGAAGGATTTACTAGACAAATACTAGGCTGGAGAGAGTATGTGCGTGCTATTTACTGGGTAAATATGCCCGACTACGCAACTAAAAACCAACTACAAGCTAAAAATAAATTACCATCTTATTTTTGGAACAGCTCTACTAAAATGAATTGCCTTAGCCACTCGCTTAAGCAAAGCCTTGAAACCGCTTATGCTCATCATATTCAGCGATTAATGGTTATTGGTAATTTTTGTATGCTCACGGGAATCAATCCTGATGAAGTGGATGAATGGTATTTAGGTGTTTACATAGATGCTATTGAATGGGTAGAAATGCCCAACACTCGCGGTATGAGTCAATTTGCCGATGATGGAATAATTGCAACAAAGCCCTATGCTGCAAGCGGCAATTACATTAATAAAATGAGCGATTACTGCAAAAGCTGTCAGTACGATGTTAAACAAAAAGTAGGTGATAAAGCTTGCCCGCTCAATAGCTTGTATTGGCATTTTATGGATAGACACAGAGATAGGCTAGAAAAGAATCCGCGCATTGGTATGGTTTATAGAAACTGGGATAAACAAGATAAAGCACTTCAAGAACAAACGCTGCAACAAGCAACCTACTACCTTAATAATTTAGAAGCCCTTTAAACAAAAAAACCGCCTCATATGAGGCGGCTAAATAATCAGGGAAAACTAATGTTGAATAGGTTTACTTACCTTCTAGTAAGTTACCACTACCAATTTCTATCTTTCTTGGTTTAAGTGCTTCAGGAATTTCACGCTGTAACTCAATGCTTAGCAAGCCGTTAGCTAAATCTGCACCAAGTACTTTTACATGATCTCCAAGCTGAAATTTACGCTCAAAGTTACGCTCTGCTATACCTTGATGAATAAATTTTCGTTCATTACTTTCATCTTTGTTAGCTTTAATACCTGCAACTTTTAATGTGTTGTTTTCTGACTCAATGGTCAATTCACTATCGCTAAAACCTGCTACGGCCATAGTGATTCTGTATTTGTCTTTATCAAGCGCTTCAATATTGTACGGAGGGAAACTTGGCTGCTTGTCTGTACTTGCTGCCGCATCCATAAGTGATGCTAAATGTTCGAAGCCGATAAATGAACGATAAAGTGGTGATAAGTCTACTGTACGCATAATAATATCCTCATATTTAAGCGATATTTTGCATGTGCTTTTCTATTGAACAAGCTCAAGCAAAGTTTAATTAATAATATAAATTTCAATTGTTTAAGTTTAATTTAGGACCCATCAGGCGTCCTACTTAACTATATATGGACGGTAAAATTGTTTTCAAGAGATTA
>NZ_WTKW01000487.1:0-2409 GCF_011378745.1 Pseudoalteromonas sp. Z1A6 | reverse complement strand
TCCCCGCTAATTTCTTAGCAGGGATTTGTGTATAAGAGACAGCTAATTAGCGCCTTTTTGCATTGTGGCTAAATACAAATTTAATGCTGATTGATCATATGCGTTGCTAGTTGAGAGAATGATTGCTTTAAGCCTTCACGTAACAACGGATTGTCTATTTCTATATCCAGCGTTTTATTCATGCAGTACATCCATTGATCGCGCAATGCTTTATCTACAGTAAAAGGCATATGCCTTTTACGTAGCATTGGCTGGCCATGTTTTTCAGTAAATAGGTTTGGCCCGCCTAACCAACCAGATAAAAATTCAAAAAATACTTGGCGAATTCGATCTAATGGCAGAGGATGCATATCATATAACGGTTTAGCGTATTCATCTGACTCCATTATGTCGTAGAATCGATTGGAGATAGCACGCGCCCCTTTCTCTCCACCTATTATTTCATACAGTGTTTTTTCAGGAGTAGGAGCCTGTTGCTCAGGAGCTGGCTTAGATTTAGAAAAAAGTCGTTTAATCATATTACTTATCATCGTTAATAGGCAGTATATAGCTGCAAAGAGGTTGCTTTAAAATGGACAAATATGCGGTTTTTGGAAATCCAATTAAACATTCAAAATCCCCCGCGATACATAAACAATTTGCTGTATCACTGGGTGAGCAAATCGACTATCGCGCAATATTAGCACCTATCGATAACTTTGAAAAAACAGTATTGTCTTTTTTTGAGCAAGGTGGTGTTGGTGCTAACGTTACAATGCCATTTAAAGAGCAAGCCTATGCAATGGCTGATGAGCTTACGGCATTAGCTAAAATTGTAGGGGCTGTTAATACATTAAAAAAACGAGATGATGGCACATTACTCGGTGATAACACCGATGGTGTGGGCTTTGTAAATGATTTACTCGCTAATGAAGTAGCCATAACTAATAAACGCATTTTAATCATAGGTGCGGGCGGTGCTGCTCGAGGGGTTATTTTACCTTTGTTAGAGCATAACCCTCAGGAAATAATAATAGTTAATCGCACAGCACAAAAAGCCAAAGAACTCGCAGAGCTGTTTACTCAATATGGACCAGTATCTGGCTTTGGCTTTGATGATTTACCAGTAAGCGATTACTCACTAATTATAAACTCTACCTCTAGCAGTATGAATAACGAACTTCCAGCACTTGATAAAAAACACATAACTAACTGTGAAGTCGCTTATGACATGTTTTATTCACTGCAAAATACCATTTTTATGAATTGGGTTGCACAGCATAATATTAACGCTAAGCTTTTAGATGGCAGTGGAATGTTAGTTGGTCAAGCTGCTCAAGCATATTATGTATGGCGTAACAAAATGCCAAAAATACTTCCCGTTGTTGATGCGCTTAAACAAGGAATGCTTAAATGAATCAGGCAATACAGTTTATAGATAGGCTAGAGTTTAGAGAGCCCGATCATCAGTTAGTTTTTTTTGCACAAGTGAGTGGCATGCTGGTGGAATGTATAATAGAAGTAAATACACTTAAATTAACAGACGAAAGTCACGCAACAGAATATTTTGAAAAGTATCGTTTTGATTACGAAGAACGTGCCGAGGAGCTTATCGAAGAAGAGAGCTATAACTCGGCAGGCCAAATTGAAGTAAGCTTATTAACTTAAGTTAGCGATTTCAGCTAAGTATTCATCTTTAAGTGATACATAGTTATCGGCAGATATTTTTAAGAAGGCAAGTTCTTGCTCTGTAAGAGGGCGGGCTTGCTTAGCCGGACTCCCTACATATAAGTAACCAGACTCTAAACGTTTGTTTGGTGGTACTAAAGATCCTCCACCTATAATTACATCATCTTCAACAACCACGTTATCCATAATAATAGCGCCCATACCTACAAGTATACGGTTTCCTAATACACATCCGTGCAGCATTACCTTATGACCAACTGTTACATCGTCACCTATAATAAGTGGGTAACCATCAGGATTGCTTTTAGTTGCGCGAGATAAATGCAATACACTGCCATCTTGTATATTTGTACGCTCACCAATACGTATATAGTTAACATCACCACGTGCAGCTACTAACGGCCACACACTACTATTATCACCTAAAGTAATGTTACCAACCAAAACCGATGACTCATCAATATAAACAGACGAATTAAATGAAGGAGTAACACCTTTATAAGAACGAATTGCCATAGTTAGTACCTTTTAGATCATGATTATTAGTATTTGAGTGTATCAGCAAGGTGATTTTTGTACCATACAGTGCACTGTTTGGTTACAAAACTATCAGTTTTAGGGGGTTTAGTTCAGATACTAACCGAACAGTATCTTTTTTTACTTTTTCTTTAAAAAAGTGCTTGCGTAAAAATATGATCTCCCTATAATGCGACCCCACTGAGACGGGAAACGCCAACGCAT
>NZ_WTKW01000486.1:0-2423 GCF_011378745.1 Pseudoalteromonas sp. Z1A6 | reverse complement strand
GCCCCTAGATTGAACAAATTTCAATCCACAAAGATCAACACGCCCTAATGAACGATTTAGAATTTAAGGCGCAATATGCTTTGACTACTTTGTATATATAAACAATTTAGTAGGGTATAATTCGCGCCTTTTGTTATTCTACGGCCACAATTATGAGCACTCTCAAAGCTAAGCGCGCCTTATTTTCATACCCTAAGTACTGGGCTGAATGTTATGGCACCGCGCCATTTTTACCAACTACACGTGAAGAAATGGATGCACTTGGCTGGGATAGCTGCGACATAATAATAATTAGTGGCGACGCGTACGTCGATCATCCTAGTTTTGGTATGGCTGTAATTGGCCGTGTACTTGAAGCGCAGGGTTTTAGAGTGGGTATTATTGCCCAGCCTGCATGGGATTCTAAAGACGCATTTATGGAACTCGGCAGGCCAAATTTATTTTTTGGTGTAACAGCCGGTAACATGGATTCGATGATCAATCGCTATACAGCTGAAAAGCGTATGCGCCACGATGATGCTTACACGCCAGATAACGTAGGCGGTAAACGCCCAGATCGCGCCGTAATGATCTACTCACAAAAATGCCGTGAAGCCTACAAAGGAATACCGATTGTTATTGGTGGTATTGAAGCTAGCCTTCGTCGTATTGCTCATTATGATTACTGGCAAGAAAAAGTACGTCGTAGTATTTTGTTTGATGCAAAAGCTGACATTTTAATTTACGGTAACGCAGAGCGCCCGTTAGTTGAAGTTGCACACCGCATTGCCGCAGGCGAAACAATGGATACTATTCAAGATATTCGCGGCACAGCTGTTATTCGAAAAGAGCCTTTACCGGGTTGGCGTGGTAGCGACTCTACCGCTATTGATAAAATTGGTAAAATTGATCCTATTCCAAATCCATACGGCGCTGATGATGTTGGCTGTAGTAAATCAGAGTTTAAACAAGCGGGTATTGATTTAAAAGCGGAAGCTGCAAAACCAATTATGGTTCAGCCTGCGCGTCCTAAGCCGTGGGAAAAAACCTATGTTAAGTTACCTGCTTATGAACAAGTAAGTGTTAACAAACCTTTATACGCCCATGCTTCACGTATTCTACATCAAGAAACAAACCCTGGTTGTGCAAGAGCGCTGTTTCAGCGACACGGCGATCGTTCTATTTGGGTAAACCCGCCAGCATACCCACTAGAAACACATGAGATGGATGCTGTGTTTGGTTTACCGTATCAGCGTATTCCTCACCCAAGTTACGGCGACTCTAAAATACCTGCTTATGACATGATAAAAACGTCGGTTAATATTATGCGCGGTTGTTTTGGTGGTTGTTCGTTTTGCTCAATTACGGAGCATGAAGGGCGTATTATTCAAAGCCGTTCGCAAGAATCAATTATTGAAGAAATTGAACAGATTAGAGATAAAGTACCGGGCTTTACTGGTGTTATTTCTGATTTAGGTGGTCCAACGGCTAACATGTATAAACTGCGTTGTACGAGCAAAAAGGCAGAGAGTACCTGTAGGCGTTTATCATGTGTGTATCCTGAAATTTGTAAGCACATGGATACAGACCATACACCAACAATAGACTTGTATAAAAAAGCACGTGAAGTTAAAGGTATTAAAAAGGTATTGATTGCTTCTGGTGTTCGTTACGACTTAGCTGTACGCGACCCGCGTTACGTTAAAGAATTAGTAACCCATCATGTGGGCGGCTACTTAAAAATAGCGCCAGAGCATACAGAGGACGGTCCATTATCAAAAATGATGAAACCAGGTATGGGCGCGTACGATCAATTTAAAGAATTATTTGATAAGTACTCTAAAGAAGCCGGTAAAAAGCAGTATTTGATCCCTTACTTTATCTCGGCTCATCCAGGGACAAAAGATGAAGACATGGTAAACATGGCTTTATGGCTTAAATCAAACGACTTTAAGCTGGATCAGGTGCAAAATTTTTACCCATCACCGATGGCTAATGCGACGACTATTTACCACACAGAAATGAACTCTTTACGTAATATTAAAAATAATACGGAAGTTGTTCCAGTACCTAAAGGTGCGCGCCAACGTAGATTACATAAAGCTATTTTACGCTACCACGATGCAGCTGGTTGGCCAATGATACGTGAAGCTCTACGTAAAATGGGTAAAGCTAATTTAATTGGTAAAGGGCCTAACTGTTTAGTGCCTGAGGAAGGGCGTGATGAAAAAGCAGGTAAAGGTGGCAGTAAAGGCGGACGTCCTGCACTAACGCGACATACTGGTTTTAGCCAATTTAAAAAGGCAAACACTAAACCAAAAGTAGGCGGTAATCGTCAAAGTACACGTTAGTGATTCAATCTAATAATAACTAGGGCGTGTTGATCTTTGGTGGGTTAATTTGCAGCAGTATGTTTGGTTTTTAGGCAAGGCGGAGCCTATGTA
>NZ_WTKW01000485.1:0-2427 GCF_011378745.1 Pseudoalteromonas sp. Z1A6 | reverse complement strand
AATTTTTGTAGATGAAATGTCCCTTGTTTTCGCTGGATTCGGAAATACTGATAGAAGGAAGTTAACTGAATTAGAGCAAGCTGACAAAGAGTTGTGGGAATCTGATAATTCTAACCCTTATGACGTGGCTAGGTTATTGATTAAATATATCTACATAAAAGATGAATACAATAAACTTACTAAAGATCATTATCGTGAGTTTATAGAGCTTTCCTCACCATTAGATTACATGGGCGATAGTTAACTCTCTCTGTGCAGCGCTAAGCGCCTCTGTGTTCTCGGTGGTAATTTTTATTTAAATTACCACCAACCTCAACTGGACCAAACCATCTAAGCCCCACACTGCCTAATCCCAGCTCGCGCATGTTTAAGCGCAATAATCTGCCCTTTACCGTTATGCGCCATAGCTAACATATCACCCGTGTTTATATCGCTTTCAACCGCATGTTTACCCTTTAAATCACTCAACAGCGAATGCTTAATTTGCACTAGCACCTTAAGATTACAGCCAGCAGCTGCGCAGTTGATGTTTTAATAAATACTGGGTTGTTAGATAGTTCAAGTGTGTGCATAAGCCGCTCCAAATTTTATTGATCACAACAATTAGGGTGTTTTCAAAGCTATAACGGGTGGCAAATCAAAAAGGGGTGAAATAATTTTATAAAAAATGTGGGGTTTAGTTACAATAGCCATTCGCAAATATTAAAACTTAACTTTTTAGGCTGTTATGCAACTCATTGAAATAAATAAAGCGCGTTACCGTAAACATTTAAACCGTGTTATTGCAGGATGTGGTATTGGTTTGGCGGTAGGCAGCTTGGCTATATCGCAAACGCTGATTGCTTTATTTCCTGATGAAAGTGGTAGCCACTTTCATTGGAACTTAATAGGCGTTGCTATTACTAGCGTTGGGCTTGCGTGGTTACTTCATAAATATCGTACACATACGTTTATGACAGAAGTTGTTTATGTGTGGGAGCTTAAAAAAGCACTTAATAAAATAACCCGTAAAATGGCTAAGTTAAAAGCTGCTGGCCGTGAAGGGAATGCCGATGCGTTATTAGCGATTCACTATAGCTACGCGGGCTCTCGGTTATTGTGGCAGCTAGACGATAATCTAATCACTATGGACGATTTAGCCATTAAACAAGCTGAGCTTGAATCTGTTGCAGCGCAATATAATGTAACGCTTAACGTTGAAGATTACGACGCAAGTATTTTAAAACAGTTTTAAAACAGTTTTAAAACATAGGTTTTTAAATTAGTTAGAGGAGCCTTAATGAAAAAAATACTCATAGTGTGTTTAGGTAATATTTGCCGCTCGCCAACCGCAGAGGCGGTATTAAAAGCCCGTGCTAAAAAGCTAGGCGTTAACGTTAAAGTTGATTCGGCAGGGACTATTGGTTACCACGAAGGTAAAACGCCTGATAGCCGCTCAATGGCAGCAGGCGAAAAACGTGGTTATAGCTTTAAAGGTATTTATTCGCGCAAAGTACGCAGTAGCGACTTTACTGAGTTTGATTTAATTTTAGCGGCCGATACGCAAAACTTAGCTGATTTAAAAGCCCAGTGCCCTGAGCATCTACAGTACAAATTAGCGCTGTTTTTAGAATACGGCGAGCAAACCCAAAGCGCTATTCCCGATCCTTATTATGGCGGCGATGATGGTTTTGAAAATGTGCTCGATTTAATAGAAGCGGCTAGTGATAAAATACTCGCTAAAATTTAATTCCTATTTTATTACTAAAGCTAAATTTAACGAGCTTTTTGTCGTATTGCACAGTGTTCCTAAAGTAAGTACATTTTATGCTTACTCAAAGGGAACTTTATGAAAATAAAAATATTACTACTCACTTTATCTATCGCTTCTTGTTCTACTTTTGCTAACGATGTTAGTTTTTCGATTGGGGGTGGCTACCCTTATTTGGTTATTCCTGAGGTGTCTTTATCGGCTAACGATGATACACAACGCTGGTATGCAAACTACAAAATAGGCCTTGATGATGGTTTTTCAGCCGGTTTTGAACAAGCAGTTAGCGATAATAAAAAACATGCTTTTGGCGCGCTTGTGGGCGCTATTGGTGCAAGAGATACAGACCAAGAGTGTGAAAGTTCAACTAATGATGTAGCAACTGACTTTGCTAATACGCTAGGTTGTGTAATTGGCGGTATTTTTGATGAAGAAACAACAAACGGCATAGGGCTTACTTACAGCTACAACTTTAATGGATTGAACAGCGCTGGTTTTAGATTAGAGCTAGATGTGGGCTATGGTAAAGCAAGCGACAGCAACGAAAAAAGAGCCGATGGCGGTATTAGCGTAAGTTATGAATTTTAACTACATGAGTTTTGTATTAGTTAGTTTTAAAAAAGGCGCATAAAGCTGTCTCTTATACACAAATCCCTGCTAAGAAATTAGCGGGGATT
>NZ_WTKW01000484.1:0-2428 GCF_011378745.1 Pseudoalteromonas sp. Z1A6 | reverse complement strand
ATTTATAAAATGTAGATCAGGAAATATGTCAAAAATCCGTTCAATGAGTTTAACCACTCGCATCATGATTGGTATGGCGCTTGGGGTTACTGTAGGTTTTATATTTCAGGCTATATTAGCTGGTGAAGACGATTATCTAATACCACTTGGGTTATTCTCTTTGCCAATTAAAGCCTTTTTTGTTGATGGTATTTTCCATGTTGGTGGTCAAATATTCATTGCCAGCTTGAAAATGTTAGTTGTGCCTCTTGTTTTTGTATCGCTTGTTTGTGGTACCTGTAGCTTAAGTGACCCTAAAAAACTAGGCCGCCTAGGTGGTAAATCTATTGGTTTATATTTATTAACTACAGCTATTGCTATAACAGTGGCGATTACACTTGCCTTATTATTTAGCCCGGGTGAAGGTATAAGCTTGCCATCTAATGCAACCTACGATGCTAAAGAAGCACCTACCCTTGCACGTGTAATTATAGATATGTTTCCTACAAATCCTTTTGAAGCAATGGCCAAAGGCAATATGCTTCAAGTTATTGTGTTTGCACTTTTATTTGGTGTAGCAATGGCATTAAGTGGTAAAGCAGGAAAACGTGTTGCTACCGTATTTGAAGATTTAAACACTGTGATTTTAAAACTAGTTACGCTTTTAATGAATATTGCCCCTTATGGCGTGTTCTTTTTAATGGCAAAACTGTTTACAACAATTGAGCTTAACTTAATTGTGAGCTTAGCGAAGTACTTTGGCGTTGTAGTGCTTGCACTGTTATTACATGCTTTTGTAAACTACACATTGCTTTTAAAAATATTAACGGGCTTAAACCCGCTTATTTTCTTAGCAAAAATGAAGCACACATGCTTATTTGCATTTAGTACCTCGAGCTCAAGCGCAACTATGCCTATTACACTTGAAACTGCTACTAAAAAGTTAGGTGCTAATAACTCGGTTGCCTCATTTACTATCCCACTGGGTGCTACCATTAACATGGATGGCACTGCCATCATGCAAGGTGTGGCTACCGTGTTCATTGCACAAGTGTTTAGTGTCGATTTGACAATATCTGATTATTTAATGGTTATATTAACAGCAACACTTGCCTCTGTAGGTACAGCAGGCGTACCTGGTGTTGGTTTAATAATGCTGGCAATGGTACTTAACCAAGTTGGCTTACCTGTAGAAGGGATTGCAATTATTATCGGTGTAGATAGATTACTTGATATGACACGTACAGCAGTTAATGTAACCGGCGATTGTATGGTTACCTGTGTTGTTGCCAAGTCTGAAGGTGAGCTAGATGAGAGCATTTTTAACGACCCTAATGCAGCTAAAGACTTAGAAGATTATCATAAATCTATTGACTCATAAGCTACATTTATACAGCTATAAAAAAACCTTGATGCAATCCATCAAGGTTTTTTTCGAGTAAAAATAATTTAACTGAATCCTGAAAAAGATTCTAATCTAAGGATTTAACAACTTAAACTTAGAAAGTAAGTTTATTCCCACTTTATTTACACCACTACTCAAGCCAAGAGCTAGCTTATCGCTCAACCCTTTTTTAACTTTGTATTTAATCTTATAAATTTGGCGCTCATGTTGCTGCTCTAGCAATGCATCATCACTTGTTTTTATAACATCTACCAAGCCTTTATCAATTGCTTGAGTTGCAAACCAATGCTCACCTGTCGCAACTAAGTTTATATCTAAGCTTGGACGTTGAGTGCTTACAAACGTTTTAAATAAACCATGTGTTTGTTCAATTTCTTCACGAAATTTTTCACGGGCCTTATCTGTGTTTTCACCAAATAAAGTAAGTGTGCGTTTAAATTCACCTGCTGTTATTTGCTCAAATTCAACATCATTTTTCTTTAATATTTTATTAAAGTTAGGTATTTGAGCTATCACACCAATAGATCCAACTATTGCAAAAGGCGCTGCAAGTATCTCGTCCGCGACACACGCCATCATGTAACCACCACTTGCTGCCACTTTATCAATTGCAACACTTAGAGGAATACCCGCACTTTTAATACGCTGTAACTGAGATGCAGCAAGTCCGTAGCCATGTACAACACCGCCACCACTTTCTAAACGAATAAGTACTTTGTCTTTACTTGGATCGGCAATAGAGATAATAGCCGTTATTTCTTCTCGTAAGCTTTCTACTTCGTGAGCGTCCATACTACCCACAAAGTCAATTACATATAAACGAGGTTTAGGCTCATCTTTATCTGCTTTTTTACTCTTTGATTTAAGTTGTTTTTGATGCGCTTTAAACTCTTTTTTACCCAACGTATTTTGTAAAAAACTTTCTTTAAGTTCAACTAGCTGCTCTGATATATCATCAATTTGTATTTCACCTTTTTTGGCCTTTGGCTTAACTGCAGCGCCAACTATTAGCATTAAAACAACTGCGATAGCGATAACAAAAGT
>NZ_WTKW01000483.1:0-2435 GCF_011378745.1 Pseudoalteromonas sp. Z1A6 | reverse complement strand
GCAAATTAATTTCGTTTACAGGCATAGGCTTTGAAAAGAGAAAACCTTGCAGGTAGTCTATATTTAATTTTTTACACAGCTGATGCTGGGTTTCAGTTTCGATTCCTTCAGCTACCACAGAAAAATCTAGTTTCTTCAGCATTAAAGATAAGCTCTCGATTATTTTTAATCGCTTATTATTTTCTCCACCTAACGATTGCATGCTTTTGTCTAATTTTACTATATCAATAGGGTAGGAAATAAGGTGAGATATGGATGAATAACCCATACCAAAATCGTCCAAAGCAATTCTAAACCCTTTATTAGACAAAGAAGTTAATATCTCAATCACTTCTTTACTGTTTTCCATAAAAGCTGTTTCTGTTATTTCGAGAATAATACTACTGGTTTTTAAATTGTATTTTTCGACCGTCTCTAATAGATACGTTTGTAAAACTTCTCTTTGCAGCTGTATCGGTGAAATATTAATAGATAGAGTTAACGGCGTTTGATAGTCTTTCTGCCACAAAGATAACTGCTTTAAAGCGCTCGCAATTATCCATTTTCCAAGGGGGGCTATTAATCGGCACTCTTCAGCAATAGGAATAAACTCATCGGGGGTATAATTAACGGTTGTATCTGGCCAACGGATCAGGGCTTCGACACCTGTCATTATTTGTGTTTTTGAACAATAAACAGGTTGATAAAATAGCCTAAAGTTTTTTTCCTCTATATGCTCTTTTATACTATTTTGAATATCTACCCGACGACTAAATTCATATTGATATTGCTGTTTGTAAAAGCTTATTCTACTTTTACCACTTTGCTTTGAGCGATACATTGCAATATCAGCACATTTTAGCAGTTCATGAGATTCAGTAGCATCATTTGGGTATATGGCGCTTCCAATGCTAACACTGCAATTTAAAGTTCTACCTTCATGTAAAAAGGGTTTAGAAACTTCAGCTAAAATTCTATTTGCTATCATACCTATTTGATTAATGTTGCAAATCCCACCTATTATAACTGCAAATTCATCGCCTCCTAAGCGTGCAAATCCTTCGTTTTGCCTCAGGCAACTATGAATCCTTTCTACTGTTTGTATTAAAATTTCGTCGCCGACACTATGCCCAAGCGTATCATTAATATTTTTGAAGTTATCTAAATCTAAAGCAAGTAACGCCACGCAGTTTTTAGCACGTTTATTGTTAGCTATCATTACTTTTAGTATTTCTTCAAAATGATATCGATTAGACAAACCAGTAAGCTGATCCCTTTCTGCCATATGCTTTACAGCAAGATAACTGTTGTGCATACGTTGTTCTGCCTCGAAGCGTTTTTTGGCATATATAAGCGCTTTATTTAAACTATCCCTCGTTATATCACCTTTTGGTAAAAAGTCTTGAGCGCCGGCTTCTATACACTCAATAGCCAAAGCTGAGTTCTCTGAGGAACTAATCATGATAATTGCGGTGTTACCGAGTTTAGGCTTTGCACGCATTTCAATTAGCATTTCAATGCCATCTTCTTTAGGCATATTATAATCGAGTAGTATTATATCAAAGTGCGTGTCTTCAATGGCTTTCAAGCCCTCGGATACGCACGTTACCTCGGTAATGTCATGATGATGAGAGCCATCAGAAATAAGCATTTTTTTAATTAATTTGCGATCAACTAAGTCATCATCAACAATTAAAATATTCATAAGTTCCTTCTAAGAGCAGCATCTACATGATGCTCGTTTATAATTGATAATTTCATAGTTAAACTTTGGGCCAATAAATAGTGAATGTACTGCCAAGTTTCCCATCGGAGGCTACTTCAATTTTGCCCCCATAATTAATAATGAGCTTATTGGCAATACAGAGTCCAATGCCGCTCCCTTCAACATCATCTCGAGATTGCAATGTCTGAAATAACTTAAATATGAGTGAAAAATATTTAGGGTCAATTCCAGGCCCATTATCTGTTATCTCAATAATGTAATATTGATTAGAGGGGATAAGTGAAATATCGATAACCGGGTGCTCTTTATTGTTATGTTTTATTGCATTACTAATAAGATTTTGAAAAACAGTTTTAAAAGGAATCAGCGGTATATCGAGTACTTCGTTATTGGCGTGTATATCAACAGTGACAGTTTTTGGAACTTCTAAAATTTGTTCTATATCTTGGTAAATACTTTCTAAAGATATGCTTGCACGCGTTGAATCACAGCTATTTATTCTCGAGTAGCTTAGTAAATCTTCTAGCAGTACTTGCATTCTATTAGCCCGGCTGAGCACAAGCTGAAAGTTTTCTAGGTGCTCTTGAGGGAGTAAATCTTTACAGTCATCATAAATCCACTCTAATAAACGTTTTATAGCATTTAATGGTGACTTGAGATCGTGTGAAGCAATGCTGATAAATTCATCAAGTTCATCGCTCACTTTTTGTAATTTTTTAATTAGGCGATC
>NZ_WTKW01000482.1:0-2456 GCF_011378745.1 Pseudoalteromonas sp. Z1A6 | reverse complement strand
AAATAATAAATATAAATGACTGTTTGTTTTCTAATTTGTTATAGTCATATTGAATAATAGTTTTTTGATGATGCAGTAGAAATACTCATATCATATTTTATTCACTCAAATGGCTTTACTGCACCTAGTTTAAAAACGACTCATTTATTGCTTTAGTCTAAGGAATAAAAAATGAATAAATCGATTTTTCGTAACACCGGATTAGTGACCTTAGTGTCACTTTTAATGGCGTGCGGGGGGAATAATAAAGATACACCGGTGCCTGAACCCATACCGGAAGTAGTAGCCCCTGATACACCAGAGCCTGAAGCGCCAATAGCAGCTGAAATAACAAATGGCGGGTTTGAAGAAGACACTGCAGGGCAAACAACACCCGTCGGAAATTGGGTATTTAGGCCAACACAAGAATCAAGCGCGACTTCTACTATAGAGGTAATAGAATCGCAAGAAGGCGTTAATACTTACCAAGGCACAAAAGCAGTTGAGGTTAACGTTAATACATTGGGTGACAACCCGTGGGGAATTGAAATAGCTTATGAAGACCTTCCTATCACCGGTGGTAAAAATTACGAGTTTAGTGTTTGGGTCAAAGGTGAAGAGGGAACCAGTGCCGATTTTTGGATTCAAACGCCCGCACCAGATTACGGTCAACTTAGCCTAGTAAAAGAAACACTCACAGGCGAGTGGCAAAAAATAACATTAACAGCCGCAACAGCCGAAGCTGACTCTTTAGTAAGGCTGGCAATTCACTTTTCAAAAGAAGAGAACATTAACAAATCTATATACCTAGACGAATTTTCAGGCTTTATTTTAGACGATGTACCAGCAGAAGAAATACCTGATGTTCAATACAGCGAAGTAACAGCACAAAGTTTAAAAGCATTGGCACCTAATTTTAATATTGGCGTGGCTGTGCCAGCGGGTGGTTTTGGTAACAGCGTAATAGACAGACCAGAGATTAAAACGATTATTGAACAACACTTTAATCAACTCTCTGCTGAAAACATTATGAAGCCTACCTATTTACAACCAACTCAAGGTGAATTTTTTTACGATGATTCTGATGAGCTAGTTAACTACGCCAAAGACAACTCACTCACGGTACATGGCCATGTTTTTGTGTGGCACTCGCAAATTGCGCCTTGGATGCAGAGCTTTCAAGGTGATAAAGCCGCGTGGATAACCATGATGGAAAATCACATCACTCAAGTTGCCACTCATTTTGAAGAAGAAGGCGATAACGATACCGTAGTTAGCTGGGATGTAGTTAACGAAGCGTTTATGGAAAATGGTAAATACCGTGGTGAAAAAACCACTGACGACAGCGCCGACGAATCTGTATGGTTTGAAAATATAGGAGCCGAATTTTTACCATTAGCCTATAAAGCAGCAAGAGCTGCCGACCCCGATGCAGACTTATACTACAACGATTACAACCTGATTTGGAATGCCGATAAATTAGATGCCGTTATATCTATGGTTAACGATTTTCAAAACAATGGCGTGCCTATTGATGGCATAGGTTTTCAATCTCATATTTCACTCAACAGCCCTGATATTTCAACCATTCAGGCACATCTTCAAAAAGTGGTCGATATTCGCCCTAAAATTAAAGTAAAAATTACCGAGCTAGATGTTCGTATGAACAACGAAGGCGGCATTCCTCTAACTTACCTAACCAGTGAAAAAGCCGATGAGCAAAAGCAGTATTACTACAATATTGTTAAAACATACTTAGAAACGGTACCTGAAGATCAACGCGGTGGTATTACTATTTGGGGCGTAATTGACGAGGATAGCTGGTTACAAAACTGGCCAGCGCCAACAACAGAATGGCCGCTATTATTTTTTAATGACTATACAGCAAAGCCTGCCTTACAAGGATTTGCTAATGCATTAAAAGAGCTAATTGAAGTAGCTGAGCCAGCACCTTCCTCGGAGCTGCTAACCAATGGCGACTTTGAAGCAGGACTTGATTCATGGCAAGCCCGTGGCAGTGCAAGCATTACCTTAGATGCAAGCCAAGCCCACAGTGGTAATAATAGCGTTTTAGTACAAGGGCGTACGGAAACGTGGAACGGTATTCAAAAGGATGTAAAAGGCTTATTTAGCGCAGGTAAAACGTATAACGTATCTGCATGGATTAAGTTATCTGACGATACCAGTGCCGTTGCACCAGAGATAAAACTAACGCTACAAATAGAACACACTAGCACCGAGTACCTTGAGCTTACACCTGTTACAACAGTTGCAGCAGGCGACTGGGTACAGTTATCAGGTACTTACACACATTCAATTACAACGCA
The DNA here is from genome assembly GCF_011378745.1 of Pseudoalteromonas sp. Z1A6. Taxonomy (NCBI): domain Bacteria; kingdom Pseudomonadati; phylum Pseudomonadota; class Gammaproteobacteria; order Alteromonadales; family Pseudoalteromonadaceae; genus Pseudoalteromonas; species Pseudoalteromonas sp. Z1A6. The sequence goes on along the minus strand of NZ_WTKW01000482.1, from coordinate 150 downwards.
GGAAAGCGCCGCTTTACTTTATGTTGAGTCAAGTGAACTCACCGCTGACTTTTATGTGGATGATGTATCGGTAACCTTGGTCGAATAAAAACCTAACTAAAAGTAATTAACCCCAGATTAAATAGTCTGTATTTTTATACAGACTATTTT
>NZ_WTKW01000481.1:0-2462 GCF_011378745.1 Pseudoalteromonas sp. Z1A6 | reverse complement strand
GTAGGTTTTTCCAGAGCAGTTTGCTTATATTATCAATAAAGCTTGGGTCTTCTTCTTTCATTGTAAGCAAAATTTGCTTATTCATTTGTGATTTATTTTGAGCGTAAATCCAGCGGTTTTTATTAAACTGCTGGGCAAACTCAAGTACACCTGCTTGTAGTTCATCGTTATTTGCAAACACAGCTTCAACTACTTTGTTCTCTAGCAACTGCTGTGCACCAACACGCTCTCCTGACATAGCTAAACGATTAAAGAATGTTTGCGAGATAGCTTTATTAATTATAGGAAACATCGACGGTACAAAAGGCACCATTACATCCACTTCAGGAAAACAAAAGAAGCCTTTGTCTGACTTCATAAATCTAAAATCGCACGCACATGCAAGCACAGAACCATTACCGTAAGTATGGCCGTTTAACGCTGCAATAATCGGCATAGGAAAAATAACTATGCGCTTAAACAAGTCACTTATTTGAATCATAAAGTCAGAAATTGCAGCAGGTAAAATACTTGGATTAGACATCCACTGAAGGTCGATACCCAATGACCAGTTTTTATCACTCGAAGAGGTTAAAATAACAGACTTAATATTTTGATCTGCTTCAATATGGTCAAGATGTAAATTAAACTCAGCCAAAAATGCTGGGTTGTGGCGGTTTTCAGCGGTATTCATAGTGAGTATTGCAGTACTATTTTTAGTTGTTAGTTCTATTAAATTTGCCATTAAACCCTCTTTTAACGCTTTTTAAGCTAATTTTAAGCGCCGTTCGTTACTTTTATAAGTAACATAGTAATACTTTGCTTATAATTTATAAACCCACTATTTAAAGCCATCCTTTTTGTTTAGCTATACGCGCAGCATCTATGCGGTTAGTGGCGTTTAATTTTGCAATGGCGTCTGATAGATAATTACGTGTGGTGCCTTCGCTTATAAATAACTGCTTGGCTATTTCGCTTGTTTTAAGGCCATCGCTTGCAAGTTTAAGTGCTTTGCGTTCTTTATCGGTAAGTGGATCTGCGTCGTCTAATGCATTAATAGCAAGCTCTGGATCAATTACCTTTTGCCCCTGCATTACTTTTTTAAGGGCATTTATTAGATCTTCACTGGGTGCTTCTTTTAGTATAAACCCTTTAACACCCGAACTTAATGAGCGTCTTATGTAACCAGCGCGAGAAAACGTGGTCATAATAACCATTTTTATAGCGGGAAACTTAGCAGCTATTTTTTCGCTGAGCTCTATACCATTCATGGTTGGCATTTCTATATCGGTTAAAATTATATCTGGCAGTAAATCACTATCAAGCGCCTCAATTGCATTAAGTGCATCTTGCCCGTTACTTGCTTGCCCAATTATCTCTATATTAAAATCGAGACTTAATAGTGCTGCGATTGCATCACGAACAAGCGCTTGATCTTCCACTAAATAAACTTTAATCATTGTAAATCCTTAGCTGTGATTGGCAATATCACATTTAGCGTAAAAGTATCACCACAGGTAAATTTAGCACTGCCCTTTAATTGCTCTGCTCGCTCTGTAATGCCATTTAAACCATTACCTACTTTTAATGTATTGCATGGCGCGTTATCAATCACTTTAATAAGAAGCTGTTGCGCTGTTTGCTCTATGCTTATTTCGCAATTTTTTGTGCTGCTATGACGTAATAAATTAGTCACAGCCTCTTTAATTATTAACCCAGCGAACCCTTCTACCTTAGCGGGCAGAGTATCTAAATTTACGCTCACTTTTACGTTAAAACCTTGCTCTATTAATCTTTGTTTTAGCTGTGCTATTTGACTGACAAGGTTAAGCTGTTTTAAATCACTTACTGCGTTTCTTACATCGCTAAGCAATTGCCTTGCAAGCTCTGCTACTTGTGCAATTTCGTTATTTGCTTGAGCGTAACGCTCACCTTGGTTTAATTTATTAGCAAGCTCAGCCTTTAAAGCAATAGATGACAATGAATGCCCTAAAATGTCATGTAAATCGCGGGCAATGCGCTCGCGCTCAGCAATAGCAGCTAGTTGCTCTAATTGGTTAGCACTTTCTTGCTCACGCTTTTTATATAAGCTTTCTCTTTTTGCTGCAATACCGTAACTAAATAACGCGGCGCATAAAATCAAAGCAACAGCTAAAAAGTATTGAATCTTCCCTATATCACCAATATATGCGCTTAATAAAACCGTAGATATAATCGCGAGTGCAGCATAAATTCTTTGATGGTAGTTGTATGCATAGCCTGCTACGTAGGCTGCAAAGCCAAATAAAGTAGGAGTACCTGTGGTGTAAAAAGTAGCGCAAAAACAAATTAATAGCATGGCTACAAACAACTTGGTCACCCCTGCACTTTTGCAGTTTATTGCTTTTACATATAAAAGAATAAAAGCAACATAAAAGGCTAAAGACATCGTTATTTGGTTAGCAGTAAAGCTCGCAAAATTAATTATTAATGGGAGTAAATAA
>NZ_WTKW01000480.1:0-2468 GCF_011378745.1 Pseudoalteromonas sp. Z1A6 | reverse complement strand
GGCCTTTATATATTCAATAGTAAAATTATTATCCACATAATTTAAATCCCTAATTTAAATTGCTGATTTAAAACAATCAACATAACCACTTTTAAGTATTTGTATCAGCTAAAATGCGCCTTTTTAGTTTGTGTAAAGGCTTGGTTGTTCGTTACAATGGCGCCACTTAATTGCCAAACGGACTCAGTGATGAAAATTCTTGCCGATCAAAATATGCCTTTAGTTGAGCAGTACTTTGCAGACTTTGGTGAGGTTGAGCGTTTTGATGGTCGTAAATTAACGCCTGAACAATTAATAAATGTAGATGTACTCCTTACTCGTTCAGTGACTAATGTTAATCATGAACTATTGGCACAAGCTAACAAGCTGAGCTTTGTGGGCACTGCCACAATTGGCATTGACCATATTGATACGCAATTACTACATGATAGAAATATTGCTTTTACCAGTGCTCCTGGTTGTAATGCAGTTGCTGTAGCTGAATATGTAATTAGTAGTTTATTTGCATTAAGCCAAGAAAATGCGCGCCCATTGTGTGGTCAAACAATTGGTATTGTAGGAATGGGTAACATTGGCACGTGTTTGTCGCAAAAATTAAAAGCATTAAATGTCGACGTACTGTTATGCGATCCAATTAAGCACGAACAGGGCTTACTACAAGAGCATGTAGCACTTGATGAGTTATTAGCGCAATCAGATGTTGTTACTTTTCATGTTCCACTTATTAAAGGTGGCGAGCACAAAACGCTGCACATGATGAATAAAGAGCGATTACAATCACTTAAGCCAGGAACCACGCTAATTAATGCAAGCCGAGGCGACGTAATTGATAATCAAGCATTGCTTGAGGTAATGGAAGCTGGGGCTGATTTAGATATAGTACTTGATGTATGGGAAAAAGAGCCCAATATTCAAACTGAATTACTAGAGCATGTACGTTATGCCAGTGTGCATATCGCAGGGCATACACTTGAGGGGAAAGCACGAGGTACACAAATGTTGTATCAAAAATTGTGTGACCTAAAAGGTGTAGAGGTGAGTAAATCGTTGGATGATTTTTTACCAATACCTGCTATTACAAATGCAACTGTTACGCAAAGCCTAAGCGAGCAAGATATTGCCCGTTTGGTGTATTTAATTTATGACGTACGCCGCGATGACGGAATTTTACTTCGTCATTTAGAAGGTGAGGGCTTTGATAGTTTACGTAAAAATTATCCGGTAAGGCGAGAATTTAGCACCTTATTCCTACAAGGTGATAGCCCACAACTAGCAGCACTTAGTCAACTTGGCTTTAGCATAGCTAAATAATTATTTAACTAACGATGTTGTTTTAATGTCGTTTATAGAGGAAGAAATATGTCGCAAAAATATAACGTTGCCGTACTTGGCGCTACTGGTTTAGTAGGCCGTCAAATCATTGAAACGCTAGCAGATCGTAAGTTTCCTGTAGATCAGCTTTTTTTACTTGCGAGCAGCCGCAGCGCAGGTGAAGACATAAAGTTTCGTGGTGAGACCATTGAAGTACTTGACGTTGAAGGCTTTGATTTTAGCCAAGCGCATATAGGTTTGTTTTCTGCTGGTGGTAGTGTATCTGAAAAATATGCTCCTATTGCTGCTGATGCCGGCTGTATTGTAATCGATAATACATCGCACTTTAGAAATGATTTTGAAATCCCACTAGTGGTGCCAGAAGTTAATGCTTCAAGCCTAGCTGATTTTAGGAATCGTAATATTATTGCTAACCCTAACTGTTCAACTATTCAGATGATGTTAGCACTTAAACCAATTTATGATGCTTACGGAATAGACCGTATTAACGTATCTACTTACCAAGCTGTATCGGGCGCAGGTAAAGAAGCGGTTGATGAACTTGCAAAGCAAACAGCTAACTTGATGAATGCACGCCCTATGGATAATAAAGTATTTCCGAAGCAAATTGCATTTAACGTTATTCCTCAAATTGATAGCTTTGAGGATAATGGCTATACACGCGAAGAAATGAAAATGGTAAATGAAACTCATAAAATTTTGGGTGATACCACTATTGCAGTAAATCCTACATGTGTACGTGTTCCCGTGTTTTTTGGTCACTCAGAATCAATTAATATTGAAACGCGCATGCCTTATGACTTTGAACACGTTAAGCAACTTTTAAAAGACGCGCCTGGTGTCGAGCTAATTGATGATGAAGGTGATTACCCTACAGCAGTGTCTGACGCTAGTGGTAACGATACTGTTTATATAGGCCGATTACGTGCTGATATTTCTCATCCTCATGGATTAAACATGTGGGTTGTAAGTGATAACACTCGCAAAGGTGCTGCAACTAACAGTATTCAAATTGCAGAAGAGCTTATTGCTAATTACATGTAATAGTTAATAGCGCTGAACACATTTTAGAAGCGGTAAACATTATTTGTTTGCCGCTTTTTGTTTATAGAGCTTGTCAGTTTTTTGCCGTTTAT
>NZ_WTKW01000048.1:0-17017 GCF_011378745.1 Pseudoalteromonas sp. Z1A6 | reverse complement strand
GAAGAACCAACAAGTGTGGCTATTATTAAAAATATGATGGCTATAGTTATAAAAATGCTTTTTTTCAACATGAAAATTATGATATTTCAGAGTATTAAGATGCTGTGTATTATCGCTGATGAAAGTACATAACAAAAGAATTTTATAAATTTAGGCAATACTCTTGGATTATTTAACGTTAAATTCGGTTAAATAAATAAAATGTGATGCCTACCTAGTTGGTTCAAAAATTGCTCTGTACTAGTGAGCTTTTTAAAATAGATTGTTTATATACTAACCGCACTTTTTAGGTGCAGAAAAAATGAATTGTTGCACTGTAATAATGCGTAAATAAAGTTTTGGTTAACTTATAACGTGTTTAATGATTTTGAATGGAATCCACATCGCCTTTTTGTTTAGTTGTATGGCCTGTGGCAAAGATTAAGTACCCTTTTTGGTTTAGTTGGAGCCTGCTATGTTGAATAAACGTTTTTTTAAAACAAAAGATGAAGCTGAAGTAACCTTTGAGTTTTCTCATCCTGAGGCAGAAGAAGTTTGCTTATTAGGTGAATTTAATGATTGGCAACCCGTGCCAATGAAGCTTAATAAAAAACAAGGTGTGTTTAAATTTAAACAACGACTCCCTATTGATCAGCAATTTCACTTTCGTTATCTAATTAATGGCGATATTTGGGACAACGACCACCAAGCTGATGGTTACATTGGCAATACATTTGGTACAGAAAACAGCATAGTAAATACTCAACGCATTAATTAAGGCGATTCAATGGATGCTCTTTCGCAGTTGTTTTACCTGCATGGTATTGGCTTTGAATTCACTAAGTATACAGGTGAACAGGTGTTCTTTAGCGAAGACACGCGTAAACGTGCTTTGCAATGTTGTGGTGTTGATACAAATAACGAAGCGCAAGTAGCTCAACTAACTTATGATTTAGATGCATCGCTTTGGCTGGATTTAGTACCCAGTGTGAGTTTGGTTGACCAAAAAAAATGCGCTTTAAAACTTCGTATAGACGAACGCCAGCAAAATTTAGCCGCTAACATTAATATCCCTTCTCTTGGGATTAATATAGCATTTGATAACCTTTATAATTTGGCGGTTTCAGGTGAGTATTACTTACATGGCGTTCGCTACATTGAGCTGGTACTGCCTATTGAAACTATGCCAATCGGCTATCATGACGCTAATGTTCAGGTAGGTGAGCAGCAGGCTATTACACAAATTTGGTGTGTGCCTGAGCAAGTTTATCAAGTTGAAGATGCAAAGCGCACTGGATTATCTATTCAGCTTTATACGTTAAAAAATAAAGCGAATTTAGGTGTCGGTGACTTCGACGATTTACTAACGCTTACAAAATTATGTAGCTCGCAAAATATGGATTACATATTACTTAATCCATTGCATTTGTTATTTGCAGATATGCCAGAGCGCGCAAGCCCTTATAGTCCTAATAGTCGCGCTTTATTAAACCCTCTTTATATTTCTATAGTATTAAGCGAAGACGCACCAAATAACGAAAAGCTTAATACTCTAATGCAGCAAGACGACGTCACTGCGCTTATTAAAAGTAATGATCAGTTTATAGATTATGAAAATGTAAGCCGTATAAAGTATGCATTATTTGAAGCGCTTTATAACCAGTTTGAATTAACAGCAAGTGATGAGCGTCGCCATGCTTTTACAGATTTTTGTAATACACATTCTACTACGCTAAACACCCTCGAATCAGATAACGTAACGTTTGATTATTACCTGCAATGGCAAGCACATATTCAATTGGCACTGTGCCAAAAAAGTTGCGTAGAGCGAGGTATGGCTATCGGGTTAATAAACGACTTAGCCGTTGGCTGTGCGGGTGATGGAGCCGAATTTAAAAATCAAAAAACACTGTTTAGCCAAGGTGCAAGTGTAGGTGCTCCACCAGATCCATGGGCCGAAGCTGGCCAAAACTGGGGGCTTCCGGCACTAAATCCTCAAAGCTTAAGCAATAACCACTACCAGTTTTATCGCTCACTTATTCGCGCAAACATGCAAAGTGTAGGCGGACTTAGAATTGACCACGTTATGGCGATTAGACGCCTATGGTGGTGCTTTGAAAACAATGGCGAACAAGATGGCTGTTATGTTTACTACCCGTTTGAGTACTTACTCGCGGTTTTAAAAATTGAATCGCATATTAATCAGAGTATCGTAATTGGGGAAGATCTAGGCGTTGTACCGCCAGAGGTAAGGCAGGCTTTGGCATCTAGCGGTATCTTTTCTAACAGCTTATTTTATTTTGAAAAACAACACAGTGGTGAATTTTTATCGGTAAATGAGCTAGCAACACATTGCTTGTTAATGATAGCCAATCATGATGTACCGCCATTTACAGGTTGGTGGCAGCATGCTGATTTAAATATTAAGCAACAATACAAGCTTATTACTGATGATGAATACGCGCAATTAAAGCAACAACGAATAGAAGAGCAACATAGGATACTACGATTTATTAATCGCCATACCAATACAACCGAGCTTTTATTACATAGTCATTCAGTCGAAGTATATAACGCACTCGCATTATGTTTAGCGGGTTCTCAATCGCGTTTATTTGCAATACAAATAGATGATTTAGATGAGCAACAGTATCCGGTAAATATCCCTGGGACAGATAAAGAGTATCCTAATTGGCGACGTGTATTAACGCATACCAGTGAAGAAATTTTTACCAAAAATGCCTCACTTTTAGTTGCTATCGATTCAATAAGGAAAGGTTAAATGAGCAGTACAATTAACAAAAAATCGTCAGTACAGGACAGCTCAGAACTTGCTAATTCAGTACAAGACAGCTCAGTACATGAAAATAGTTACGATGCACAAGTAAATGCATTAAGTACAGGGCGTTTTAAAGACCCATTTAGCTTTTTAGGGGCACATGAAACAAGCGCAGGTATTGAGATTCGCTTTTTCTTACCAACTGCATTAAACGTAAGCGTTACATTAAATAATAAAAATATTGAAGCACAGCGCTATCAACAAAGTGACTTATTTATAGTCAAAGTTGATGCGCTGCCCACTGCGCCTTATCAATGCATTGCTCAGTACACAAATAGCAGCGTTACCTTTTATGATGAATACAGCTTTGAAAGCACTCTTGATGCACAGGCAATGTATTTATTTAATGAAGGCAGCCTCGAACATGCTTACTCTCATTTTGGTGCACATTTTAGTACTCAACAAAACGTAGAAGGTGTGCGCTTTTGTGTATGGGCACCCAATGCGGCAAGTGTCTCTATTATTGGTGAGTTTAATTTTTGGCAAGCTAATCGCCACTTTATGCGTTTTCATCCGGCAAGTGGTGTATGGGAGTTATTTGTACCGGGTCTTAAAGCCGACATGTGCTACAAATTTGCAATTACCGCCCAAAGTGGAGAAGTACTCGAAAAAGCCGACCCCTATGCATTTAAAATGCAACAAGCACCGGGTACTGCAAGTGTACTGCAGTATAAACCAGAACCTATAACACTTGGCGAGCAGGCACTTCAAAACAGACAAAAGCGTAATCATATTGATGCGCCAATTAGTATTTATGAAGTGCATTTAGGCTCATGGCAACGCGCTGAAAACAACCGCTATTTAAGTTACACAGAGCTTGCTGACAAACTCGTTAGCTACGCCCTTGAAATGAATTTTACCCACCTTCAACTTATGCCAATAAGTGAATACCCGTTTGATGGTTCGTGGGGGTATCAGCCTGTTGGTTTATTTGCACCTACCAGTCGTTTTGGCGATTACAACAGCTTTAAATACTTTGTAGAGCAATGCCACAAAGCTAATTTAGGTATTTTACTTGATTGGGTGCCTGGGCATTTCCCCAGCGATCCGCATGGCTTACATCGATTCGATGGCACTCATTTATATGAGCATGCCGATAAGCGCCAAGGTTTTCATCCTGATTGGAATACCTACATTTATAACTACGACCGCCCTGAAGTTAAAAGCTTTTTGATTTCAAATGCTATGTATTGGTTACATCAATTTGGTTTAGATGGTCTGCGTGTAGATGCCGTAGCCTCTATGTTGTATTTAGATTACAGCCGAAAAGAAGGCGAGTGGATTGCTAATTGTTATGGCGGGCGCGAAAACTTAGGTGCAATTGAGTGCCTAAAGCAAGTCAATATGCGCAGCTATAAAAACAACCCAGGCATTATGATGGTGGCTGAGGAGTCAACAGCGTGGCCGGGTGTCACCCAAAGTGTTGAGCACAACGGCTTAGGCTTTGGCTATAAGTGGAATATGGGTTGGATGAACGATAGTTTGCATTACATGCAGCACGACCCTTTATACCGTCAGCATCATCATCACGAAATGACTTTTTCGATGGTATACGCTTTTAGTGAAAACTATATATTGCCATTAAGCCACGATGAAGTAGTCCACGGTAAAGGATCGTTAATTGAAAAAATGCCAGGCGATGATTGGCAGAAATTTGCTAATTTACGCGCTTACTACGCATTTATGTGGGCACATCCGGGTAAAAAACTCTTGTTTATGGGCGGTGAAATTGCACAGCGAAAAGAGTGGGGACACGATCATTCTATCGATTGGCATTTACTTGAGCACCAAAGCCATAACGGTATAAAGCACACCGTAAAAGCGCTCAATACCGTTTATAAAAACCAACCCGCATTGTATGAGTTAGATTCGAGCGCGGCTGGTTTTACCTGGATAGATAACAATAATAATCAGCAGAGCATTTTAAGCTTTGTTCGCTATGCTAAAAACGCAAAAGACTTTGTGGTTGTTATTGCTAATTTTACCCCCGCGTCATATGAAAACTACGTTATTGGCGTACCGAGTAAAGGGCGTTATAAAGTTGTTTTAAATACAGACGATACTCAGTTTTTTGGCTCTGGCGTTGAGGTAACTAAAGATTCATCGCAGATAGTTCAGGCAATAAATGAATCAAATCATGGCTTTAAACACAGTATTTCAATTGCCATTGGTGGCTTAACAACTATTTACTTACAAAAGGTTGATGATGAGTAACCAATTTGATGTAGCCCCCGGTAATGTAGAACCGCTAGGTTCTAGTGTTATTAATAATGGGGTTAACTTCGCGCTTTATGCGCCAGGTGCAAGCCAAGCCTATGTGTGTTTGTTTGATAAAAGTGGCCATTCAGAAATCCTAAAAATGGCGATGAATATCAACGAAGGGGGTATTTGGAGTATTCATATTTCGCCATTAAGCGCAGGCGCACTTTATGGTTTTAGAGTGGAGGGTGAATATAACCCTAAAAATGGTCAATTATTTAACGAAAATAAGCTACTTATAGACCCGTACGCAAAAGACTTGTTTGGTGAGTTTACTTGGAGCGAACGCCATTACGGGCAAATGCCAATTGGTACTAAAAGTTGCGTAAATAATGCGATTGATATACCTAAATCAAAAGTAGCGGCTCCGACTTTCTATGCGGATAAAAAGCCAAACCACCGTTGGTCAAACACGGTTATTTACGAGTGTCATGTTAAGGGCACTACGTGTCGTCACCCTAAAATCCCCAAATCTCTTCAAGGAAAGTTTTTAGGGATAAGCCACCCAAGCTTTATTGAGCACTTACAAAGCTTTGGAGTTACAGCAGTTGAGCTTTTACCTGTTCATTCATTTATTAGTGAGCAATTTTTAACAGGGAAAGGGCTGCAAAACTATTGGGGTTATAACACGCTGAACTTTTTTACCCCTCATAAAGACTATTTGGTAAACGACGATATAAACGAGTTTAAGCAAATGGTGCGTGAGCTTCATGCAGCCGACATAGAAGTTATTTTAGATGTTGTTTATAACCATACAGCAGAGGCGGGGGCAGATGGCCCTATATTATCGCTAAGAGGCTTTGATAACTTAGCGTATTACCGCACAGTAGAAGGGCAGCCTGATGTATATATAAACGATACTGGCTGTGGGAATACCATAAATATTGACCACCCTAAAACACTGCAACTGGTACTCGACAGCCTTCGTTATTGGGTTGAAGTAATGGGAGTTGATGGTTTTAGGTTTGATTTAGCGACCATTTTAGGGCGGTCGAAAGCAGGCTTTAGCTCTGCACATACTTTTTTACAAGTGGTAGCTCAAGACCCAGTGCTAAACAAGGTTAAGCTAATAAGCGAGCCGTGGGATATCGGCCCTGGTGGCTATCAGTTGGGTGCATTTCCGCCGCCGTGGCGAGAATGGAACGATCAATACCGCGATGTAATTAGGCGTTTTTGGCAAAGTGAAAAAGGCATTATAGCAAGCGTTGCAAAACGTTTGCATGGATCGTTTGATATTTTTGAGCACAGCCAGCGCGGACCACTCAATAGTATTAACTTTATAACGAGTCATGATGGTTTCACGCTTGCTGATTTAGTGAGTTATGAGGAAAAACATAACGAGGCTAATGGTGAACAAAACAGAGATGGGCACAGTGCAAATCATTCGTTTAACTGCGGAGTTGAAGGCTTTACCAGTGACTCAAAAATAAACGCACTGCGCTTACAACAACAAAAAAACTTTTTACTTACTTTGATACTCTCAAAAGGTGTACCCATGATTGCCGCTGGCAGCGAAATGGCGCACTCGCAAGGGGGTAATAACAATGCTTATTGCCAAAATAATCGTACGAGTTGGCTTGCCTGGAAAGATTCTCAGCTTAATCATTCGCTAACACGATTTATTGATGACGCGTTAAAAATTAGACGCGCACACCGTGCGTTTAAACACAGTGTATTTTTAGATGATATAGACGAGCGTTTTACCGTTAAGTGGTTTACCGAACAAGGTAAAACCATGACCGACGCGAATTGGCATGAAGATACCAGGCAGTTTTTAATGTATAGCTTACTTGATAAGCAAAATAATCATGCATTACTGATGGTATTTAATGCCAGTAAAAAAACAGTTTTTTGCCAAATGCCGCCTTCGCCTATAAATGCACCGTGGCAAATGGTTTTATCAAGTGTAAATAATGCATCTGTGAGTAGTAATGAAGATGCGATGGTTGAAATTACAGCACAAAGCAGCTGGGTTTTTAGTGCCAATTTAGAGGATGTAAGTCATGGTTAAACAAAGTGATCAAGTATGTGTAGTAAAGGGCTGGCAAGAAGGTCCTGTTATAGATGAAAGTACGCTTAAAGATGACTTAACACGGCATTTTTATTATACCCTCGGCCGCGATAAGGTCGGCGAATCAAGACTGTATTTATACCATGCTTTAGCGCTGACTATTCGCGACAGACTTGTTGCCCGCTGCAGAGAAACGAATCAACAAATTAAGCAAGAGAAACGCCGCAAAACGGCTTACCTTTCTCTTGAATTTTTAATGGGACGTGCGCTAGGTAATGCAATACTAAACCTAGATTTAGACGACCAAGTTGCTGCTGCATTACAAGAATACTGCACAACAGTAGAAACGCTTGAAGATGCCGAGCACGACGCAGGTTTAGGTAACGGTGGTTTAGGCCGCCTAGCTGCTTGTTTTTTAGATAGTTGTGCAAGTCTAGCGTTACCTGTCATTGGTTATGGCCTTCGTTACGAATACGGCATGTTTAACCAATCAATCAAAGATGGCAATCAAATTGAGCAACCAGATAATTGGCTACGCGAAGGACACCCGTGGGAGCTAAGCGCACCAGAGCACGCTAAACGTGTGAAATTTGGCGGCTACGTGCAAAGTTACACAGATAAATTTGGCCGAGAGCATCGCCAGTGGATGAGTTCACAAGATGTATTAGCAGTCCCTTACGACGTTCCTGTCCCGGGTTATAAAAACAATATTGTAAATACGTTACGCTTGTGGAAATCAGAAGCGACGGATGAATTTAACTTAACCGAATTTAATGCCGGTAGTTACTCAGAAGCCGTTGCACAAAAAAACCTAGCTGAACAAATTACCATGGTGCTGTATCCAAATGACAGCAGCGAAAATGGTAAGGAGCTTAGGTTGCGCCAACAATACTTTTTATCATCTGCGAGTATTCAAGATGTAGTAGATCAATGGGTTTCTCAACATGGCGAGAGTTTTAGTGACTTTGCTGATTTTCATGTTTTTCAGTTAAACGACACGCACCCAAGTATTGCCGTTGCAGAGCTGATGCGCATTTTAATTGATGATTACGAACTTGACTGGAACGATGCTTGGCAAATCACTACTAAAACAATGGCCTATACAAACCATACGCTACTTCCTGAAGCGCTTGAAAAGTGGTCAGTTTCGTTATTTTCAAAGCTATTGCCACGTATTTTAGAAATAGTTTACGAGATAAACGCACGCTTTTTAGCACAAGTAGCACAGCAATGGCCGGGTGATGTTGAAAAACAACGTGCCTTATCGTTAATTGAAGAGGGCGACGAGCCGCAAATTCGTATGGCTTATTTAGCCATTGTAGGTAGTTACTCTGTAAATGGCGTAGCAGCACTGCATACCGAACTGTTAAAAGCGGGCTTATTTAAAGAGTTTTACGCGCTTTGGCCAGATAAGTTTAATAACAAAACAAATGGTGTTACCCCAAGACGTTGGCTTGCACATTGTAATCCCGTTTTAAGTAAATTAATCAGCGAAAAAATTGGTCATGACTGGGTTAAAAACTTTTCAACAATTAGCGACCTACGTCGCTTTTACGATGACAAAGCATTTCATGGGCAATGGCAAAATGCTAAACGCGAAAACAAACAGCGTTTAGTTGATTTAGTTAAGGCGCGCTGCGATGTTGATTTTGACGTATCGATGATGTTTGACGTACAAGTAAAACGTATTCACGAATACAAACGTCAGCTATTAAACATACTTCATGTGATTCATTTATATGACCGTATTCGCCGTGGTGATACCCAAGGGCTTGTTCCTCGCTGTGTTTTATTAGGTGGTAAAGCAGCACCGGGTTATTACATGGCTAAAAAAATTATTAAGCTTATTAATAACGTGGCAGAGGTTATAAATAAAGACCCGTTAGCAGCCCCGTATTTACGCGTCGCCTTTTTACCTAATTACAACGTAACCGCTATGGAAGTTATTTGTCCTGCAACCGATTTGTCAGAGCAAGTATCTACCGCAGGCAAAGAAGCGTCTGGTACTGGCAACATGAAGTTTATGATGAATGGTGCATTGACGATCGGCACGCTGGATGGTGCAAACATTGAAATTAGAGACGCCGTTGGTGCAGACAACTTCTTTTTGTTTGGGGCACAAGCTCATCAAATTGATGATATTAAGTCACGTTACAATCCTGAGCATTTAATCGCGCAAAATAGCGATTTAAATAATGTAATGCAACTACTCGAAAGCGGCCATTTTAACTTGTTTGAACCGTGCTTATTTGACGATATAACCAATGCAATTAAAAGCCCGCACGATCCATGGCTTGTAGCTCATGACTTTGAGAGTTACGTAGCTGCTCAAAAAGAAGTAGATAAAGCGTACGCAGATCAAACTTACTGGACACAAATGAGTATTTTAAATACGGCAGCCAGTGGAATGTTTTCAAGTGATAGAACCATAAGCCAATACAGTGAAGACATTTGGCATTTAGAACCCCTCAATATTAGTGAAACAGACTTAACGACAACTAAAAGCCATGCCACTAACAGCCTAGACTAAATGGAGAGAGTATTATGCCCAATTATGCAAATCGCTACATAAGTAGCCTAACCAGAGAAACTTACGCGTTAATACTGGCAGGGGGTCGCGGTTCTCGCCTGCATGAGCTAACCGATTGGCGAGCAAAGCCAGCAGTTTACTTTGGTGGTAAACATCGAATTATTGATTTTCCACTATCAAACTGCATTAACTCGGGTGTGAGACGCGTTGGTATTGCCACACAATATAAATCGCATTCATTAATTCGCCATGTAAACCGCGCGTGGGGCCACTTTAAAAAAGAGCTGGGTGAGTCGGTTGAAATACTACCTGCATCTCAGCGCCAAGGTGATGATTGGTACTGTGGAACCGCAGATGCTGTTTTTCAAAACATAGATATTATTCGTCACGAACTCCCTAAATATGTGATGATTTTGTCTGGAGATCATGTGTATCGCATGGACTATGGCGCTTTATTGGCTGAACATGTGCAAAAGGGCGCAGATATGACAGTGTGTTGTATTGAAGTCCCAGTAGAGGAAGCCGCAGATACGTTTGGTGTAATGACCGTTGATGAAGAAAACAGAGTGTGTCGTTTTGATGAAAAACCAGCAATGCCGAGCTCCGTACCCGGCAAGCCAGGTACATGTTTAGCATCAATGGGGAATTACATTTTTAATACTGAATTTTTGTTTGAGCAACTTAAAAAAGATTCTGAGAATGAAGGCTCTGGCCGAGATTTTGGTCACGATATTATTCCAGCAATTATAGAAGAGCATAATGTATTTGCTTTCCCATTTAGAGATCCAAACCAAGAGGGGCAACCTTATTGGCGCGATGTAGGTACACTAGATTCGTTCTGGGAGGCTAATATGGAATTGGTAATGCCAGAACCACAACTTGATTTATACGACCCAACGTGGCCAATATGGACATATCAAGAGCAACTACCACCTGCTAAGTTTATTTTTGATGACGAAGATAGGCGCGGTATGGCATTAGACTCAACTGTGTCGGGTGGGTGTATTATTTCGGGCTCTGCGGTTAGAAAGTCACTCTTGTTTTCTAATGTCCACGTTCGCTCATTTTGTACCATTGAGCAGTCGGTAATTTTACCCGGTGCGGTTATAAATCGAGGTTGTAAAATTAAGCGTGCGATTATAGATAGGAGCTGTGAAATACCGGCAGGTCTCGAAATCGGTTTTGACAAAAAAACAGATGAAGAAAATGGCTTTAGAGTATCTAAGAAAGGCATCGTTCTTGTTACTCGTGATATGCTCACTGAGCTTGCAAAAAAGTTAGAGCGCCAAGCGCGTGAGAATAAAAAGCTAGCGTAAAATACGTTAAATATTAAGCACGACAACAAAGCTTGCTCATTCATGAGCAAGCCCACACAGGTCTAAAGGAAGTAGTAAATTAATGCATGTATTAATGGTTGCAGCAGAAAATGACGCGTTACCAGGCGCAAAAGTAGGCGGTGTGGCAGATGTAGTACGCGATGCCCCAAGGGCGCTCGCAAAGCAAGGTATAACGGTTGACGTTGTTATTCCTGACTACGGGTTTGAGCCGCTTGAGCGTATTTATATAGGTGAAGTAACCGTTGCATTTAATGCTCAACCGCATGTATTAACAGTTTTTGAAGTACAACAAGCCCAAAATAATGTAAGCCAAATTGTTATTAGCCACCCGCTATTTAGTGAATTAGGTAGTGTATATTGTAACGATGCACCGAGGAGGCCTTTTGCAACTGATGCGACAAAATTTGCTTTATTTAATGCAGCTGTCTGCGAAGCATTATTACAAGGTGTATTAAAGCGCCCTACAGCGCTACATTTACATGATTGGCACAGCGCCTGCGTTGCAGTTTTACTTAAGTTTGAGCCACGTTATAGCTCACTTAATACCTTACCGATTGCCTACACAGTGCATAATATTGCACTGCAAGGTATAAGACCTTTTAAACACGACGACTCAAGCTTAGAGGCATGGTTTCCGTCACTTAGTTATAATGGCCAGCAACTATGCGACCCGCGTTACCCTCATTGCTTTAATCCTATGCGCAGTGCAATAAATCTTTGCGATAAAATACATGTTGTATCACCAACCTACAGCCAAGAGGTTCTTGAACCTAGTAATTACGAGCATGGTTTTTTTGGTGGCGAAGGGCTTGAGCAAGATCTGCAAAATGCAGCAAGCCAAGGTAAGCTTGTCGGTATTTTAAATGGCTGCGAATATCCAAGCAATGCACTTGAAGGAGCAACTCTCGCTGATTTTTATAGCCAAGCAGAGAACACTTTATTTACTTGGATGGCTAATAGCGAGCAGTTACAAAGCGGCTATTATATTGCTCATCAACGACTACAACAATTTAAAGCAACGGTTAATAATGGCCCATTAGTCACAAGCGTTGGCCGACTTACAGAGCAAAAAGTGTTGTTATTGTGCCAGCAGGTTAATGAGGCTTTAGCTATTGATAAAGTGTGCCAAGTCATTAATGAACATAACGGCAGACTTATTATTCTCGGCTCGGGTGACAAAGAGCTCGAAAGCATATTTACCAAAGCAATGGCGCGTAATTCTAATCTTTTATTTTTGAAGGGTTATGGTCAAGGTGTTGGCGATTTAATGTATCAATTAGGTGACTTATTTTTAATGCCAAGCTCATTTGAACCTTGCGGTATTAGCCAAATGCTAGCAATGCGTGCGGGGCAACCGTGTTTAGTTCACAGTGTTGGCGGACTAAAAGATACAGTTAAACACCACGAAAATGGTTTTAGCTTTAATGGAGATACGTTAGCAACGCAAACGAGTAATTTAATTAGCTGTTTAGACGAAACTCTCTTAATTAAAAAGCAAAATCCTAAAAAGTGGCATAAAATTAAGCACAGCGCAGAGCAAATGCGTTTTTCGTGGCCACAAGTGGCAACTGATTATATAACAACCTTATACCGGTAAATCGTTGCTGTACTTTAAAGTTTAGTGACAAATGTACCTGCTTAGGGTTTAATTACTTAGTATTATATAAAAACTAAGAAGTAGGTAATGTGTCTGTATTTGTTGCAAGGCAAGCAATATTCAATCGAAGTAAAAAAGTAGTAGCCTATGAGCTACTTTTTCGTGATAGTCCAAAAAATTATTTTCCAGATATTGCAGAAGGCCAAGCAACAGCAAGGCTTATTATGGAAAATCAATTAAATTTAGGTACACGCCATATTACATCAGGCAAAAAAGCGCTTATTAATATAGGACCAGAATCATTAAAACTCGATTTATGTGCTTTCCTACCATGCCAAGACGTTGTGATTGAGTTACTCGAAACCATAGAACCCACCGACGATAACTATGAACTATGCCGAGGTTTATTTCATAGTAACTACAAACTCGCACTCGATGACTTTGTATATAAACCACAGTGGGATCGTTTTTTAAAGCTTGTGAAGCTCATTAAATTTGATATTGCAATTACACCTCTTAGCGAAATACAGCCCATAATTAATAAGTTACAAGCGCATAAACAAATAAAAATACTAGCGGAAAAAATAGAAACCCAAGACGATTACAAGCTCGCCTTTGATATGGGATTTGATTATTTTCAAGGCTATTTTTTTGCAAAACCCACCATGATCAAACAAAATGACATTGACTATAACTATGGTTTAGTCGTCGCTATTTACGCCGAAATAATGAAAACAAGTCCAGATATAAAAGCTATATCGGGTCTGTTTGAGCTTGATGCTGCACTTGCATATAAATTGCTGCGTTTAATAAACAGCGGTGTGTTTCCTATACAAAGCCAAATATCGTCACTCAAGCAAGCGCTTGTGTATTTAGGGCATGAACGCCTTAAAAAGTTTGTGAGCCTTATTGTTACTGCTCATACCGCAGGTAAAAAACCGGCAGAGCTAATGCAAGTGTGTGTTGTACGCGCACGTTTTTGTGAGTTATTAGCAAAAAAGGTTAATAAGAGCCAGCCAGGCGAAGCATTTTTAACCGGATTATTTTCACTGCTCGATGCAATCCTTGATCAACCCATGAGCTTACTTGTTGAAAAGCTCCCTTTTCCTGATGAAATAAAAACGGCATTATTAGGGGATAAAAACACACTGTATTATATTTTAAATGTTGTTAAAGCATACGAAACAGGAAGCTGGTGGGCACTTGAGCAAGCGGTACTTTTGCTAAATATAGATAGTGCTATACTACCTCCACTTTACCAGCAGTCAGTCGATTGGGCTGACAGTTATAAGAATAATATTTAACGGATAATAGCTTTAATGCGCAATTATAATATGGACTTTATTCGCGGCGTTGCCGTGCTTGGCCTAGTTTACATGAATGCTTACGCCTTCGGCCTTTTTGAATACGGGTATACCTCTTTAACTAATCCTCCTGTTAGCGACTCAATTATTCACACCTTTAGCAGCGTGTTTGTAGATGGGCGTTTTAGAACGCTGTTTAGTTTGCTTTTTGGCGCCGGGCTTTACATTCAATGGCAACGTTATAAGTCTGAGGTGCAATTAAAAAGTAGGCTTTATTGGTTAATACTCTTTGGTTTAGCGCACGGGTTTTTACTTTGGGCAGGTGATATTTTATTTGTTTACGGTGTATCTGGCTGGTTTGTTATTAAATATTTAGAGAGTGATAGCAACGTACTTTTAAAAAGAGGACTTGAGTTTATTTTGTTATCGGGTGTAGCTACCGTGCTTGTTATATCTAGCGTACCCGATGAAGTGATTTACCGCGATTCAGCACAGTTTATAGATTTATATAACCCACACTATATTGATTACTTTATTAGTAACCTCGCCATGAACACATTGATGCTTGTTATGGTGCCAATAATGATAATGTGGATGTGCGTGGGTCTTATGCTCATTGGTATTTATTTATATAAACAAGACGTTTTTAGTAAAGGCTTAACGACTCAGCAATTAATAATTTGCGTTGCAATGACCATTATTTTTTGTGGTGTTAGGCTTTATGCATCACAGCTTAGTGGCAGCTTAGGGTATGGAGTGCAAGAATTTGTAAATATGTTTGCGGCGCTAGGTATGGCTACGCTTTATATTCATTTAATTGTTAAATTTTGCAATAACAAGGCACACGTCGGCACGCTTATTCAACAAGCAGGGCGCTTAGCATTTACTTTATATATTAGCCAAACACTCATGCAATTATTGTTATATAAAGTGCTATTTACGCACTGGGTACTCAGTTTTGATCGTATTGATTACTGGTTAGTAGCAACGGGTTTAGTTGTGCTGCAGCTCATATTTACCTTTATATACAGCCGCTATTTTAATCAAGGTCCGCTTGAATATGTATGGCGTAAATTAACGAAAGCAAAAATTAGTGCTTAAACGTCTATAAATAGTAAATTAGGGGCGAAAAAATAGTGTGGGTGGTTTACACTACTCGCCTTAAAAATTACTACGCTATAAGTGCCATGACCGAATTAAAACGTTTAAATAAATTTATTAGTGAAACAGGATTTTGTTCACGCCGCGAAGCCGATAAATATATTGAGCAAGGTCGTGTCAGCGTTAATGGCTACTTACCAGAAATGGGCGTAAAAGTAGCCGCTACCGATGTTGTATTAATTGATGGTAAACCGCTTAAAGCGACGCCGAAGCGCGTTTATATTGCTTACAATAAACCCGTTGGTATAACGTGTACTACCGAAAGTAAAATTCAAAGTAATATTATACGAGCGGTAAATTATCCAACGCGTATATTCCCAATAGGGCGCTTAGATAGACCGTCTGAAGGGCTTATATTTTTAACTAACGAAGGCGACATCGTTAATAAGATTTTGCGTGCGGGTAATAATCACGAAAAAGAATACGTTGTTACGGTAGATAAACCGCTTAATCGTCAGTTTGTTACAAAAATGGCGAATGGCGTGCCTATTTTAGATACTGTCACTAAAGAATGTAAAGTAACGCAAAGTGGCCCTAAAGAATTTAAAATAGTACTTACTCAAGGTTTAAACCGTCAAATACGCCGTATGTGTGAGTATTTAGGCTACGAAGTTGTAACGCTAAAACGTACGCGCATAATGAACGTGACACTTAAAGGTTTAAAAGTAGGGCAGTGGCGTCACTTGTCAGATATTGAAATGGCGCAAATAAACGATTCGATTTCTGATTCTGGTAAAACCCAAGAGCACTCGCTTGATACTAATAAGCAATCAGAAAATAATGCACCTTTAGCACCTAAAAAACGTGATTTTCAGGGCGAAAACCCACGACGGTTTAATAATGGTGATCGAAATAATGAGCGTAGTACTGAGCGAAATACAAATCGTAACTCTGAGCGCAGCAACGCTAACGGAGAGCGCAAAAATGAGCGCAGTAATACTCCTTACCAAAAGCGTTCTACAACGTATGTGGGTAAGCCAAAAAGCATTAAAGAGAACAAGTCGTCTAATGCTAAATCAGACTCAAAACCAAGCTCGGACCGTATTCTCAGTCTAAAAAAATAATGTGCAGCTAAGTGGTATTCTACTACCACTGTATTTCTTGTACTATATTACCAAGTGGGCTTTTAACGCCCACTAAGTTTACGTTGTTATTTTGCAAACCCACCAATCTACCTTTATCTAAATACCATCTAAAAGTGTGCTTTTTATAGCTTTTTAAATCCAGTACAGTCAGTTTTGCGCAACTGTATTCATAATCAGTTGGACAAGTACCTACTTCGAGTAACTGATATTCTTGCTGCCATATATTATCGCCGTATTTATTAGCCAGTAACTTTACTGAAATACATACTGACGTCCACAACCATAAGTAAATTAAAATAAGTAAACCGATTGGTATAAATACTGAGCGGAATTTCCCGTGTTCAACAATATAATCTTTAACCGTATGTTTAAATTCAAAGTTATTATTGTATTTTTTATATAGGTGCCTAAATAAAGCAACTGATAACACGATTGTCATTATTGGAAGTAACGTAAATGTTAAAGTGTTATATATACCGTTGGGAATAAAAGCGGGATCGGCTTGTTCATCCCATGCAAGTAAAACCAGTGGGGGAGCCGTTGTTAAAAATAACAGGGCGCTATTGAATAGTTGTTTAAAGGTCACCGGTTATCCGCTCATAAAGTATTGCTTTGTATAAAGCCTCAATTAGCGCTTAATGTTTAACTCTTAAATGCTAAAGCCAATATAAAATAAGAGTATACCTAAATAAATCGCAATCGCCGATAATGAGTTTTTAGAGCGCAGGCGTTTAATTAAGTCTCTTGTGCCATCAATCATGCCGGAAACTACCAGCAATAAGCCCCCTGTAAATCGATAGTTGTTTAAGTTTACGTTACCATTTTCGTCGGTTATAAAACGTAAATAGCCAAAAAGTATAAAAATACTGCCTACTATAAGTATTATTAACTTAAATTTTTCCAATGCTATACCTT
>NZ_WTKW01000479.1:0-2474 GCF_011378745.1 Pseudoalteromonas sp. Z1A6 | reverse complement strand
GAATCACAGCATGATTCGGCCTTTGTTATGAAAAATAAACGTCAATTACATTGAATTTTATTTACTTGATTTTAGTTTATAGCTCAAAATCTTTTTTGAATTTCAAACCAAATTCACTGCGGTCATTACTACGCATTACACCAACAAAACCTGATTGTTGTAGGCGACCAACATCGTAAACTTCGTTTAGAACGTTTTCACCATACAGTGTAACTTCCATATCGCCATATGGATTAGTGTACGAAATATTAAAACCAACTAGTTCACGAGAATCAATGGTCTCACTTTGGTTGTAAACTGATTGACCTTGCATTTCACTGCGATACGAATAATTAGCATTAAACGCAAGTGTTGCGCCACTCTCTAAATCCATAAAGTAAGAAGGTGCAACCATGACAGTCCAGCGTGGCGTCAGTGCTGGTGAATCGCCTTTACCTATGCCTTGTACACCCTCAGCCACTTCTGTTATTTCAGAATCTAAATAACCAACTGCACTACGAATAGTAAAGTCATCGGTAATAGCAACGATTGTTTCAAGCTCAATACCTTGCGCTTTAGATTGACCTGCATTTTCTACAATTGTTACAAAGCCACCACCCGCTGTTGGATCTGAAAACGGCAATGCTAAATCGGTGTAATCAGTCACAAATACCGCAAGCATCATAGATACATTTTCGTGTACTTGGCCTTTTAAGCCCATTTCGTAGTTAATCGCTTTTGTTTCGTCAAACGATACAAATTGATCTGGTCCACCAAATGGACGCGGTGGAAAACCACCTGTTTGATAGCCTTTTTGAATCTGGCCATAAACATTCATATTATTGCTAAGCTGATAAGATGCATTTACATCCCACGTAACCGCATCAAAATCTGCACTTACATATTTACGAGTTGGAAATGATGGGAATATAGCATTTGCATCTTTTTCATCTTTTGAATAACGAAGGCCACCACCTACCGTTAAATCGTCAGTTAAATCGTAGCTAGCATTTATATATGCTGCATACGAATTAGTTTCTTGGTTAATTTCAAATTCGCCGTAACCGCCAAATGATTCTGTTACACCATCATTCAACAAGCCATTAGGTGTATTAAATGGGCTAAATACGAACGGGCCTGAACGTGTAAAGCCATCTTCATTAAAAAAGTAAAGACCAGATACAAAGTCCATATTATCGAATGTTGCATTTAGCTGAACTTCAAATGAGTACTGATCAGCACCGCCTTCCTCTGGAAACTCAGACAAGTTTAAAGGTGATGCATCATCATCTAGGCCACCTTCATACTCAGATGTACGGTAGCTTGAGATAAACTTAGTGGTATAAGTATCGTTAATTGCCCAATCGGCTGAAAACGATGTGCCCCAACCTGAGTAAGAGGTAGATTCAATACCCGCAACAGTTGTGCCTAAATCATCAGGGTCTGATGGAATTAAATCTTGAGTCAATAATGGGAAGTCGCCATTAAAAACATCATTTGAGTCTAGTGGGTCTGTCAATTCAATTGTATAAGGCGATTGGCCAGATTCGTTATCAACACCATCTAAAGAAAAAGTGAATGCTAAGTCGGTATTTGCTTGCCATTTAAGTGCAACACGACCACTAAATTCTTCTTCTTCACCAATTTCTTTTTCTGGGTTTGCTAAATTAACAGCTTCGCCCACACCATCACGTGTTTTGTACGATGCACTTGCAGACATACTTACATCATCTGTTAGTGAGTTATTAAAATAAACATCACCGGCAATACGTCCACGACTTCCCAGCTTAGCTGTAGTAGTAACAATACCTTCATCACCAGGTTGCTTTGTAATTACATTTACAGCGCCCCCTAATGTATTACGGCCATATAAAGTACCTTGTGGGCCACGAAGCACTTCAACACGCTCAACATTAGGTAATGATAAGTTAGAACCCATTTGACGACCTAAGTACACACCATCAAGATACACACCCACACCCGGATCGGTAGTTATTATGTGATCTTGCAAACCTATACCGCGGATAAATACAGACGCATGCGCAGAATTGCCCACGCCATAGCGGGTAATATTTAAATTTGGAACATATTTACCAATATCTTCTAGGTTACTCATATTGGCTTTATCAATTAGGTTAGCGCCAATTGAAGTGATAGCGGTTGGAGATTCAAACAGGCTCTCTGTACGTTTACGAGCTGTGACTTCTATCTTTTCAAATGCGTCTTGTTTAGCTGTTGTTTTAGTTTCTTCGGCGTTTACAGAGGTAGTGAGTGCAGCAAAAATTGCTAGACTTAGCTGTGAGAGGTTACGTAATTTCAAAATATTCTCCAAAGGATACCGTGTGATTTAGTTATGCATTTATACTTAAAAGTATAAATTTCAGGCATAAAAAAAGATGCGTAATGCATCTTTCCTCTGGATGGGTATTATATGACAGAATTGTGAAGAAATGTATAAATTATTTGAATAAATGTATAAAGAATAAAAGCAATTT
>NZ_WTKW01000478.1:0-2479 GCF_011378745.1 Pseudoalteromonas sp. Z1A6 | reverse complement strand
TTTTATTGTTTATACATCAATTTATAACAGATAAACTGCTGCCATTAATTATTTAAAGACGACAGCTATGCGGTACTTATTTGCAGTAACTTTACTTTGGGCATTTTCATTTAGTTTAATTGGCGTGTATTTAGCCGGCCAAGTTGATGCATGGTTTAGTGTGTTAATTCGCATAGCACTAGCCACTCTGGTATTTTTACCATTTTTAAAACTTAAAACAACGCCTAAACCTTTAGCCTTAAAGCTTATGCTGATTGGCGCTGTACAGCTTGGTATTATGTACAGCTTTTATTACCACTCATTTTTATTTTTAACCGTACCCGAAGTACTGCTATTTACAGTAATGACCCCTATTTACATCACTTTATTAAACGATGCATTGAATAAACGGTTTAACCCACGCTTTTTTATAGTCGCGCTTATTGCCGTAATCGGTGCAATTACCATTCGTTTCGAAAACCTAAATAACAACTTCATAATCGGATTATTGCTTGTTCAAGGTGCTAATATCAGTTTTGCTGTAGGTCAAGTGACCTATAAACGCTTAATGATGAACAATCAGCTTGATGATAAAACCGTATTTGGATGGTTTTTTATAGGCGCACTTATTATTGCCACAATTTGTTATGCATTATTTGGTAATTCAAACAAATTACCAACCACTTCTACTCAGTGGGGAATACTGATTTATTTAGGAGTTGTTGCATCGGGCCTTGGTTACTTTATGTGGAATAAAGGCGCAACACTCGTCAACGTTGGAGCTTTAGCCGTAATGAATAACTTACTAATCCCAGCTGGTATTATAGTTAATGTCCTTATATGGAATAGAGACGCTGACATAGTTAGGTTAAGTATTGGAGCAGCTATAATGTTAGGTGCATTAATAGTGAATCAAATTATTAATAAAAAAGTAAATTAATAAGCTTGTAGCTAAATTGTCATTAATAATCATTAAGGTAGTACAAATTTTACTTTTTAAGGATAAATAATGAAGCGTATTACCTTACTTACAAGCTGTATATTGTTAGCCACACTTGCAGGCTGCGATGACGATGTAAAAATAGTAGAAAAAGAAGTGGTTGTTACCAACACCGAAGTTGAGGTTGTTGAAGTTCCTACGCCTGTTATTGTAGAAGTACCGAATGGTAACGCTCCAGATATTCAACTAGGTACTCGTCCGTATTATTTAGTCAATGATATGAGCGACAGCGCTTTAAAAACACAATTAGAGTCGTGCAAAGAAGGACCCTTTTACCGCACTGACTTTTCAATTGGTCATCGCGGTGCATCAATGCAATATCCTGAACACACTAAAGAAGCATACATTGCAGCAGCTAGAATGGGCGCAGGTATTGTTGAATGCGATGTTACTTTTACAAACGATAAAGAACTTGTATGCCGCCACTCTCAATGTGACTTACATACCACAACCAATATTTTGGCCATGCCAGAACTTGCAGCCAAATGTAGCGTCCCTTTTACACCCGCAGACGCCGCTAATGGCATTGCAGCTTCAGCTAAATGCTGTACCAGTGATATAAGCTTAGCGGAGTTTTTAACCCTTGAAGGTAAAATGGATGGTGCAAACACAAATGCCACTACCGTTGCTGATTACATGGATGGTACACCCAATTGGCGCACTGACTTATATGCGGCCCAAGGTACATTAATGACTCATAAACAAAGTATTGCATTGTTTAATGAGATGGGCGTAAAAATGACACCAGAACTTAAATCGCCGCAAGTAAGTATGCCATTTAATGGAATGACCCAAGAGCAATATGCACAAAAAATGCTAGACGAATATACACAAATGGGTGTGCCAGCCTCGCGAGTTTATCCACAATCGTTTAATCTTGATGACGTAAAATACTGGATAAACACCAATCCTGATTTTGCAGATAAAAGCGTATACTTAGATGGTCGCGACAGTGATGCCGGATTTGATCCAAGTAACCCGCAAACATGGCAACCGAGTATGGATGAACTTGTTGCCGATGGTGTTAAAATTTTAGCGCCTCCTATTTGGATGATGCTAACAATAGACAGCGAAAGTAATATTGTGCCATCGCAATACGCAATTGACGCAAAAGCAGCAGGTTTAGAGCTTATTGCATGGAGCCTTGAGCGCTCAGGTCCGCTTAATGAAGGTGGTGGTTATTACTATCAATCAATTGCTGATGTTATAGATAACGATGGCGACATGATGACGGTCGTTGATGTACTCGCAAAGGACGTGGGTGTAATGGCTATATTTTCAGATTGGCCGGCTACCGTAAGTTATTACGCTAGTTGTAATAAAATGCCTGCAAGTATTTAATACCAATCTGCTTATATATGGGGTCTATTTAACGTTAAGAGAATTACGCTAGAACTAGGCAAAAATTTTTTATCTAGTTGTTCTAAATAAAAAATTTTTAACGACGTTATAGTGAAATTTAATTCGTTAAATTGATCAAAGATTTATGCAGGTTGGTAT
>NZ_WTKW01000477.1:0-2488 GCF_011378745.1 Pseudoalteromonas sp. Z1A6 | reverse complement strand
AATGGATCCAGTCACACAAATTCTCGATATGGTTTTTACTGTTGAGGCTTTTTTACTTGTTTTTGTTATCGTGCTTTTAAAAAGTAGCGTTAAATTTGTACCACAAAACCGCGCCTGGTTAATCGAACGTTTTGGTAAATACCAATCAACTAAAGAAGCCGGCCTTAACTTTATTATTCCATTTATTGATAGAATCTCGGCTGATCGTAGCTTAAAAGAACAAGCTCAAGATGTACCATCGCAGTCAGCTATCACTAAAGATAACATCTCACTTATAGTTGATGGCGTACTGTACTTTAGGGTACTAGACCCGTACAAAGCAACGTATGGCGTTGACGACTATACATTTGCAGTTGTACAACTTTCGCAAACAACAATGCGTTCAGAATTAGGTAAAATGGAGCTTGATAAAACATTTGAAGAGCGTGATTTACTTAACACCAACATTGTTGCTGCTATAAATCAGGCATCTGAGCCTTGGGGTATTCAAGTACTTCGTTACGAAATTAAAGATATTGTGCCACCTAACTCTATTATGGAGGCGATGGAAGCGCAAATGAAAGCTGAGCGTGTTAAACGTGCTCAAATTTTAGAATCAGAAGGTGACCGCCAAGCAAATATCAACGTTGCTGAAGGTAAAAAGCAAGCACAAGTACTTGCTGCAGAAGCCGATAAAGCCGAGCAAATTTTACGCGCTGAGGGTGAAGCAACTGCAATTACAACTGTTGCTGAAGCACAAGCAAATGCACTTATTAAAGTTGGTGAAGCTGCAGATACAGAGCAAGGCCAAAAAGCAATTCAGCTAGACTTAGCAACTAAAGCAATCGCTGCTAAAGAAGCTATTGCTCGTGAATCATCAATTGTATTACTGCCAGATAACGCAACAGATGCAAGTTCAATGGTTGCGCAAGGTATGGCAATTATTAATAGTTTAAATAAAAAGAATTTGGGTTAATAACTAAATAAAGAGGTTTGTATGGATTTTATTACGCAAAATTTACCGCAAACACTTATGGTACTTGGTATTGTTGCTTTAATAATAGAAGTAGCAGTACTTGGCCTTTCTACATTTATTTTGTTGTTTTTTGGATTATCGTTATTCCTCACAGGATTATTAATGAGTTTTGGTATTTTACCCGACTCATTAACCACCGCCCTTTGGAGTAATGCAATTGTAACAGCAGGTTTGGCCGTTGTACTTTGGAAACCATTAAAACAAATGCAAAATCGCGTAGATAAAAAGCAAGTAAATAGTGATTTTGCTGAACTCACTTTTGTACTTACTAGCGATGTAACAGAACAAGGTTTAACTACACATCAATATTCAGGTATTAGCTGGAAGCTTAAAAGTGAGCAACCAATTGGCGCCGGTACTGAGGTTTTAGTAACCAAAAAAGAAGTGGGTGTTATGTGGGTTACGCCTAAAAGCTAATCATCACTTTAAAAACAAACACTGTAAATTGTAAGTTACAGTAAAACGGGCGGCTCAAACTGCCCGTTTTTTATATCTGATATTTGAAATACAGCGCCTTGTTCAGTAACAGTATTATAAATCGCTTCATCAAATGCCGATGTCACAAGTAACAAGTCAGCATTTTCACCACCAAATGCAGTGCATGTCGGTTTTATTGCGCAAAGCTTTAATGTTTTAATTAGCTCACCGCCTGGGGATAAACATATAACACATCCCATTCCCCACACAGCTAGCCACAAATTACCTAATTGGTCGGTTACGCATCCATCGGGATCAACATCAGTATTATTAAATTGATAAAAAACACGTGGCTCAGAGCAAGGTTCGCCAGTTTGCTCATCCAAATCTAATACATAAATACAACTCGTTAAAGAGTCGCAGTAATAGCCACGTAAACGTGCCTTATCAAAACACAATCCATTTGGGATACTCAAGTCACTTACAACGGCTTTAAGCTGGCGTTTATAATAACGGTATATTTTACCATCACCTTTTTTAGCATTTACATCCATTGTACTAAACCAAAAACCACCCCATGGATCGGCGCGGCCATCGTTTGAACGCCTGTTTAACAGTGTATTTTCAATATTGAGGATAAGATGGCGAGTGTTTGAATTAATATGATATTTATATAAACCAGTACTTGTACAGAGCAACAAGTGCTGCTCATCAATCCACGCTATTGCACTGATCGTATCTGGCATATTAACTATTTTTAGTTTGCTTTCGTTGTGTGTATTTTTACTTAAAAGTAGTTTTTTATTTATGTCGACCCAAAAAAAAGTATTCAGCATAGGGTGCCAAAGTGGGCTTTCTCCAAGCTGATTCTGTGTGCTTTCAAAAATGGTTACGCTAGGATCAAACATAAATACTTATTCTTTATTATTAACAAAGCCTTGTAACCCAAACCTTACCAGAAAACAGTTGATTTCGCGATACGTACCTGGCTTTAATTTATCAACATGCCCTAGGGCGTGTTGATCTTTGGTGGGTGAATTTGCAGCAGTATGTTTG
>NZ_WTKW01000476.1:0-2492 GCF_011378745.1 Pseudoalteromonas sp. Z1A6 | reverse complement strand
ATTTTGTTTTTCTTCGTCAAAACCAAGTACCCAGCTAGACCATTGATAATCGAGATTTTCAAGTTCCAACCTTAACCAATTAATAGCGGGGAAATTACTTAAACTCACTAAACCAAAATCAAGATTACTTTTAAATTCGTCATTCAGCTCTTCGTTTTGCGAAAGCGAGCCATTTAAACGCTCCGGTGCGACAACAGCGGTTGCATCAAAAATAACCCAACCTTCGTTTTGTAAATATACTTCTACCCACGCATGCGCATCGTACTGGCGAACTGTTAGCGTATTATTATCTTGGTTTAATTCACCGCCTAAATAACCACTTACTAATCGAGCGGGTATACCTGCGGTTCTAAAAATGTACGCAGCGGCGCTTGCATAATGACCACAAAATCCACGTTGGTTTTCAAATAAAAATTGGTCAATCGTGTTATCGCCGCTCATCGGAGTGGGTGTTAACGTATAAGTAAATCCTGTACCTGCAAAGTATTGTAATAAGCTATTGTAAAAATCGCGGTCAGAGTGTGTATCTTGCTTTAAGTTTTTAGCAAGTGATGATGTTTTTACATTCTTTTTATAAGCGAGGTATTTGTAGCGTTTTTCTTCAAATTCGCCAAGCGATAAAGCTGTGAAGTTAAAGCTATTTACATCGTATTGTAAGTTTTTAGCTTGACGACTTTTTTTACGCAATAAGCCTAGCGAATTACCTTCAACATTTGGTGAGTTACTACTGGAATACGCTAAACCATAGAGCCATTTTTGTGTAGCAGGCTCTGTAATAACTGAGTAGCTTGCAATAAGTTGCTCATCATTTTCGCTCTGCGTATTTGTTTTTACATTATTATATTTTAAAAAGTCAGACGTAAGCCACGCATTACCATTAAACTCATCATGAACTATTGCTCGCCAATAATAAGGCGCTACAGGTTTTTCTTCGTTAAATTTAGCTCTAAACACAAGTTCATCTGAGTTTGAAAGCTTTGCAATATCGAAAGGATCGACTTGTTCAGAAAGCCCTGTTTTTGCAAGCTTAGGCCCAGGGAGCTGCCAAAAGGCGGGCATTTTTGGTAAAAAAAGCAGTAAAAATACAGCTAAAGGAAGCGCTAAAAGTAGTAATTTACCACTTTGCTTAGAGGCTATTTTTAAATTATGTTTGGATTCGAGTAAGCCAAGTACTGCAAAGTTTAATATGTATAAACTACTTACAGTTAAAGTCGCTAAAATGCTTTGGTTAAATAAATACACCGATGAGAGTGAAAAAAACGTAAGCGTTGTAATTACATGATAGTGTTTTTTGGTTTTAGCCTGCAGCAGCTTAAATAAACTAGCAAGTAGCAGCATGGCCACAAATAAAATAACCGTATCCGACATGCCTACTGTGTAGAGCATTAAACCTAGTGACACACCTGCGAGTATATTTGCCAGCCAAGCATTTGGCTTTGGTTTATTACTCAGCGTTATGTAAAAGTTCCATGCACAAATAAGTGAAAGTACACCTACAAAAGCAAGCGGTAAATGTGATACAAAAAATACAATTAAACATGCATATATAAAAGACAGCGAATAATTTATTACTTTTTCGTTTTTAAGTATGTCCATTACACATCACCATTAAATGAGCATAATAATTCTAAGCATTGCTGCTTATGTTGCTGTCCGGTATTTGTATTTATTGTTTTATTCGGTAGCTTTAACATAAAAGGGGTGTTTTTCTCGGTTGCTTCACACACTAAAAAGCATAACTGGCTTAAACGTTGTTCTGTATCTCCATTCATTAACGTAAAATCGAAGAGCGCATTCGCTGTTTTAAAGTCTACAAACTCTTTTACTAACAACTGCTGTGTTTTTGCGTAATGCTTCCACGACACTCTTTGCAAGCCCATCTCTGGTAAATGTGGGATTAACGACTCAAACTCTTCGCTACCAGATTGTGTAGAAATACCTTTATCGGCTTGCTCATCAAGCATAGAAACATGCGCATCACTGTGTACTTGTTCAAGCGACGGGTATACAAAAACATCTGTTTGTAATTGAATGTAGCTCCAAACAGTTATTAAGCCAAAGGGGTAGTTACTCGCTATTTTAATACGTTGCACTGAGTACTTACCGCGTGAGCTGTAGGGTAAGTTGAGTGTAAGTAACTGAGTCTTACTATCAACTTCGTCGGTATGTTTGTGAGTTTGCTCACTACCTTGATATGTTAAATTAATAGATTGGGTAACTCTAGCGCTTTGTAATTCAAATACAATACTCGGTTTTTGAGGAGCGTAGCTGTTAAATGCATCTTTAAATTTAACCGTTAAGCCTTTAGCGTTACTGTAGCCCATTAATACAGTAATAATCATCACCACAAACATAAGATAAGACATTATTAAAATTAAATTATTTTGATAATTAATGCCCATCACAAAGTTTAAAATAGCCACAATTACAAAGTACCAACCAAGGGATGATGGCAATACATAAATTGTTCTGTGTTCAAGTGTAATTGAGTT
>NZ_WTKW01000475.1:0-2509 GCF_011378745.1 Pseudoalteromonas sp. Z1A6 | reverse complement strand
TAAAAGTTATTTTTAATTAAAAACAATAATTTATATAAGTTTAAATATGCAAAAAGCACTTAAAAAGCTTTTTATGTTAAGCGCACTCACCTTAACTACATCAATAATAAGCACTACAAGCTATGCAACCGACGACGTTATAACCGATAAAAGCCGCAATCGCACTATTCCTATCAATATTACATTACCAAGTAACAATGCTAAGTGTACAGAGCAAGCAAAGTGCCCTGTGGCATTTATTAATGCGGGCTACGGTATTAGTCATAACAAGTATACGTTTGCCAGTGATGCGTTTAATCAACGCGGATACTTAACAGTAGCCGTTGCACATGAACTAAAAACCGACCCTTACCTAAACCGTGAACAGCCTTACTTAACCACTCGTATGGAAAACTGGCATCGTGGTGTGGTAACGCTTAAGTTTTTAGTTAATGAGTTATCGAGTAAATACCCAGCGTACGACTTTACAAAACTCGCCTTATTTGGGCATTCAAACGGCGGTGATATTTCGGTATTATACGGCTCTATTTACCCCAATGAAGTAAGCACTATTATTACGATCGATCATCGTCGTATGTTGATCCCTCGTAATAAAAAGATTCGCGTGTTTACACTACGTGGTAGTGATTACCCAGCTGATGCGAATGTGTTGTTAACGGCTGAGGAGCTGGATAAGTTTCCTGTTATACAAACACTAATAGAAAAATCTCGTCATAACGATATGTACGATGGCGGGCCAAAATGGCTGGTGGATAGAATGAGTAAAGAAGTAAAAGAATTTTTAGATAGTAAATAGTTAGTTTTGTTAAAGCATAGCGCAGTGTTAGCTGCGCTATATTGCTTGTATGCTAGTTACTTTACCAGTTCACTTACAATAACAGGGTTGTTATGTAGTGTTTTATGCACAGGGCATTTGTCGGCTATTTCGAGCAAACGCTGGCGTTGCTCTTGTGTTAAATCACCGACTAGAGTGATTTTACGGGTAATGGCTTCTAGGTTACCGGTTTGCTCACAATCGTCGCAATCTTTGTTGTAATCGCGAGTGTGATCAAGCTCTACTTTAACATGCTCTAGCGCTAAATTTTTACGTGTAGCGTACATACGTAGTGTCATTGCTGTACAAGCACCAAGCCCCGCTAATAAGTGATGATACGGATCGGGGCCTAAGTTTTTACCGCCTACCTTTATTGGCTCATCTGCAAGCCAAGTATGATCTTTAGTGCTTACGTGCTGAGTAAATACATGGTCTTTTTCTTCAACAAGTACATTGCCACCCGTTAAGCTTGCTGTGTATTTTGTTTTGTCATACTTGACGTAGCGGTTAGCCCACGTTGCAATAATTTCTGCAGCGTAGTCGGCATCGTTTTTATTAGTAAGTAAGTGATCGGCGTTATCCAGGCTAATAAAACTTTTAGGATGCTTAGCTGATGCGTAAATTTTTTCGGCTTCACTAATATTTACCGTCGCATCAATAGGGGAGTGCATTACTAACAATGCGCGCTTAAGTTTACTAATGTGGCTTTTATCGTACTTGGCTATATCGTCTATAAACTGTTTTTTAATGGTAAATTCTCGGCCTGCTAGGCTTACCTTCGCTTCACCGGCTGCGTTAATTTCATCAAGGTGTGCTGCAAAGTTATGGGCTACGTGCTGTGCATCTGACGGCGCGCCAATGGTTGTAATAGCCGATACTTCAGGAATGTGCTCAGCAGCAGCAAGTACCGCAGCGCCGCCTAAACTGTGGCCAATAAGTAATTGCGGCGCTGCAAAATGCTCACGCAGATGATCAGCCGCTGAAACTAAATCTTGAATGTTTGATGAAAAGTTACTGTTAGCAAAGTCGCCATCGCTATTACCTAAACCCGTAAAGTCAAAACGCAGTACGGCTATGCCTTGCTGCGTAAGTGCACGGCTTATACGTGTGGCTGCTGCTATGTCTTTTCCGCATGTGAAGCAGTGTGCAAATAGCGCATAAAACTTTATGTCGCCGGCGGGGCGTTCTAGTTGGCCGGCAAGTTCTAAATCGCCGCTTTTAAAAGATACTTTTTGTCGCATGGGGAGCCTTATTTACACAAATAAAATACATTATAGTAGTAGACCAGATATAAGTACTAAACCTTGCAAATTCAACGTTTTTTTATAAGTTGATCTTGATCAAGCCTAGTGGTGGAAACGTTACTTTACGGACATATGTCCTTATGTTTTTGAGGTCATTTGTCTATCCTCGCATAGCGCTATAATGAAGGCTTTGCTACTTTATCTTGGCAATTTGCTACTATTAAAGCAGTCCACTTCACACAACCTATTCACTGGAACGTACAATGCAATTACCTACTGTTGATTACAAAGCTCCCGATGCGGCTGCACACTTTGTTGAATCGTTAAGAAATACTGGATTTGGTGTTTTAAAAAACCACCCAATTCCACAGTCTTTAGTTGAATCTATTTACAAAAATTGGCAAGACTTTTTTAACTCAGAGCAAAAGCAGGACTTTTTATTCTCTAAAGA
>NZ_WTKW01000474.1:0-2529 GCF_011378745.1 Pseudoalteromonas sp. Z1A6 | reverse complement strand
AATTAATCGAGAGTGATGGTGAGGAAAGTAAAGCATCCGATATAGATAAAAAAGCTACAAATAGATTAGTTGAAGGTCTAACTACTCAAGCAACAAATATTGCGTTAGAACATCAAGAAAGCATAGAAAATAGTATTATTACTTTTAAGACTAATTTAGGGGAGATCGCGAAAAAGGCAGGTAAGGATATAAAACCAATTTTTATATTCGTAGATGAGTTAGACAGATGTAGACCTAGTTATGCCATTGAACTACTTGAGACAATTAAACATTTATTCCAAATACCGCGCGTTTACTTTGTTGTTGCTACTGCATCTGAGCAATTAAGTCATTCAATCAAGGCTATTTATGGTAATAATTTTGAATCTAAAAAATACCTAAATAGATTTTTCGATCAAATTTATCATCTACCACCACCAAATCGCTTGTCTTACTCAGAGTACTTATGGAAAACAGAGCTTGTTAATGATGATAAGTTAATTGCTGTGCATAAAAGTGGTAATGCTTATTTGCTGGCTCAAACAGCTCTTTTATGTGATGCGGGTTTACGAGATATTGAACAAGCCATAAAGATTTTACAAGCAATTCAGCTAACAACTGAAGAAAGGCTATATACGTTACCGTTAGTATTTTTAGCTATCCTAAAAATCAGTAAGCCAGAATTATATAAAATTACGATACCAATGTGGAAAGATAAATTTCGAACTAACTCCAGTCAAGATTGGAGTGTTTTTATTGAAAAAATGAGTAACCCTGAATCAAACTTGGACTCAAATAAAGCCTATGAAGGTAAAATTATTAGCATTATAAGTAAGTTACTAGGAAAAACCGGAATAAAATCTTCAGAAATTCAACAATGTTCAGCGGAGCTTGGCGACATGATCCTATATGACTTTAGCTTTAACCAAAATCGACAGTTTTCGATATTACATTACCCTGAGTTAGTTGAGCGTGCAGGTCGTTTTATATCTTAAAGAAAGGGGAAAACTCCCTTTTCGTATTAATGAGCAAAAATAATCAGAGCTAAAGTATACTTAGAGCTTGTAGCTCGAATCGCGCAGCTGTTACCTATGAAAACATTTAAATCACTAATCTCTACTTAATAAGCACTAAATACGCTAAAATTACAGGCTAATTTTTTAGCAATAAGCCCACAACTATTATGACCTCAGCCACAAGCCCTAGCACTTTTTCCGAACTTGGCCTTATTCCAGAGCTATTAGCTCGATTAATCGATTTGGAATATACCCAGCCTACACCTATTCAAGCTAAGGCTATACCTAGTGTGCTTGCGGGTAGTGACCTAATTGCAGGGGCAAATACCGGTTCAGGTAAAACAGCAACGTTTGCATTACCTATGTTGCAAAAAGCTTTCCTTGAGCAGGGCGCTAAAAATACTGCCAGCAAAGGTAATTTTGTAACGGGGCTTATTTTAGTACCGACGCGTGAGCTTGCTACGCAAGTGGCCGATAGCGTTAAATCGTATTCTGCTAACTTTAATGGTGCAATTAAAACAGTTGCAGTGTTTGGTGGTGTGTCGGTTAATACACAAATGCAGGCTCTACGCGGCGGCGCGGATATTATTGTGGCAACACCTGGTCGCTTACTTGATTTAATCTCAAGCAATGCGATTAAGCTCGATAATGTAACTACGCTTGTGCTTGATGAAGCCGACCGTATGCTAAGCCTTGGCTTTACCGAAGAGCTGGCTGACCTTTTAGCGTTAATGCCTGCTAAAAAACAAACCATGTTGTTTTCAGCTACTTTCCCTGAGCAAGTTAAGCTATTAACGCAAGAGCTTTTAAACGACCCAGTTGAAATACAAGTACAAAACAAAGATGAAAGCACCTTAGTACAGCGTGTTTTTACCGTAAACAAAGGTGAAAAAACCACAGTTTTAGCACATTTAATTAAAACGCATAAATGGCGCCAAGCGCTGATTTTTGTCAATGCTAAAAAAGACTGTGAGCATTTAGTGGCTAAGCTTGAAAAACGCGGTGTTAATGCACAAGTTTTCCATGGCGATAAAGGCCAAAGTGAACGTACTCGCGTAATAGAAAAATTTAAAGCGGGCGAAATCGAAGTACTTATCGCAACCGATATTGCTGCACGTGGTTTGGATATTGAAAAGCTGCCAGTGGTAATAAACTTTAATCTACCACGCAGTCCTGCTGATTACATGCACCGTATTGGTCGAAGCGGCCGTGCTGGTGAAGTAGGCTTAGCGCTTTCATTGGTTGATTATGAAGATTTGCATCACTTTAAAATAATCGAGAAGAAAAACAAACTACGCCTAGAGCGTGAAGAAGTAACCGGTTTTGCTGTAAACCAAGCAAACCTTGATGCAGCTGATGCGCTTAAAAATGAAAAGCCAATGGCAAAACCAGAAGGCACAGGCAAGAAAAAGAAAAAAAATAAAGCCGATGATATAGATGATGTATGGAGTGGCTGGCGCCGTAAGTAACAATAGAGCTAAATAAATAGCTGTAAAAACCCGTAATTAGTAAACCTAATTACGGGTTTTTTGTT
>NZ_WTKW01000473.1:0-2543 GCF_011378745.1 Pseudoalteromonas sp. Z1A6 | reverse complement strand
ATTTAGGGAAATATAAGTGATTTTATTAAAACGAACTTTACAATTTTTTATCATTTGTGTGTTAATTGGTCTGATTACTTTGATCAGTCTTTATTACTACGTTAAACCTGATATCCCCAGTGTGCAAGTTTTAAAAGACGTGCAATTACAAACTCCTATGCAAGTATTCACTAAAGATGGGCTTTTAATCAATCAATTTGGTGAAAAACGTCGTATTCCAGTGACTATTGATGAAATTCCTCAAACACTCATTAATGCATTTTTAGCGACAGAAGATAATCGATTTTACGATCATATAGGCATAGACCCTATTGGTATAGTACGTTCGGCTGTTGTTCTTATATCTACTGGCGAGAAAAAACAAGGTGCAAGTACTATTACTATGCAGCTTGCTCGTAATTTCTTTTTAACACGCG
Source organism: Pseudoalteromonas sp. Z1A6 (assembly GCF_011378745.1). Lineage (NCBI taxonomy): Bacteria > Pseudomonadati > Pseudomonadota > Gammaproteobacteria > Alteromonadales > Pseudoalteromonadaceae > Pseudoalteromonas > Pseudoalteromonas sp. Z1A6. Next base: position 2,127 of record NZ_WTKW01000473.1, on the reverse strand, counting down.
AAAAAGCGTATATCCGTAAAGTTAAAGAAATATTTATAGCGCTTCATATTGAAGGAGTGTTAACAAAAGACGAAATTTTAGAGCTTTACCTTAATAAAATAGAATTAGGTAATCGTGCTTTCGGTATTGGTGCAGCAGCGCAAGTTTATTACGGTAAAGAGCTAAAAGATTTAACACTTGCGCAAATGGCGATGATTGCAGGTTTACCTAAAGCACCTTCAGCTTTAAACCCAATTCGTAACCCAACGCGTGCAAAAGCGCGCCGAAATGTAGTTTTAGGCCGTTTACTGACCGAAGACTATATAACACAAGAGCAATATAACGAAGCAACTAGCCAACCTATTACAGCTTATTTTCACGGTGCAGAAATAAACTTATACGCACCGTATATCTCTGAAATGGTGCGCGCTGAAATGGTTTCGCGCTATGGGGTAGATAAAGCTTACAACTCTGGTTTTAAAATTTTTACCTCAGTAGAGTCAAAGGTTCAAAAAGCAGCGCAAAACGCACTTGTAAATAACTTACACAGTTACGATATGCGTCATGGTTTTAGAGGTCCAACTGATGTTTTATGGAATCCTGAAACACAACCAGCTTTAACTGAGCTACAAATACTCAATAAATTACAGAGCGTAAATGAGTTAGGCACTTTAAAAGTTGCAGCAGTACTCAGTGTTAATAATAAAACAGCTACAGTACTACTTAAAAACGGTGAGCAAACAACTCTCAGTTGGGATAGTTTAAAATGGGCGCGTAAGTATATTACTCGCTACCGCCAAAGCTTTGCTCCAAAAGCAGCTACTGATATTTTAACGCCAGGTATGCAAATATGGGTACGTCAAAACGAAGATAACAGCTACTTATTAAGCCAAATACCAGAAGCATCAAGCGCTATTGTATCCCTCGATCCACAAGACGGTAGAATAAAAGCTATTGTAGGGGGTTACAGCTTTGAGCAAAGTCAATACAACCGAGCGATACAAGCTAAGCGTCAAGTGGGTTCTAATATAAAACCTTTTATATATTCAGCAGCACTTGAAAAAGGTTACACGCTTGCGTCTATATTAAATGATGCACCTATAAACCAATGGGATAAGAGCCAAGGCGTAGCATGGCGCCCTAAAAACAGCCCTGCTGTTTACAACGGTCCTATTCGAATTCGCCGTGCTTTAGCACAGTCTAAAAACGTTATTTCGGTGCGCTTACTACGTGGTGTTGGATTGCAACGTACAGCTGATCACTTACTAAAATTTGGTTTTAAAGACGCTGACATTAATCGTAGTGAATCATTAGCACTTGGTAGTGCTTCTATTACCCCGCTTGAACTTGCAAGAGGCATGAGCACATTTGCCAATGGCGGTCATTTAATTGAACCTTACTTTATCTCAGAAATTCAAGACGCTTACGGCAATATATTGTTTAAAGCAAACCCTGCTCTTGCCTGTGACGAAGAGCCTTTGCCAACACACAATGCTCTCTCGATGCATAATAGTGATGATGAAATGGAGCAAACGAAAAAATGTGCGCCGAGAATTATTTCTAAGCAAAATGCATTTTTAATTGCTGATGCTATGAATAGTGCAATTTGGGGGGGTGGTAGCTGGGCTCATAAAACAGGTTGGAGTGGAACCGGTTGGCGAGCACAAGCGCTAGATCGTCGCGATATTTCAGGTAAAACAGGCACAACTAATGACTCAGTAGATACCTGGTTTAGCGGTTTTAATAGTAATGTGATGACCTCAGTTTGGGTTGGCTTTGATAATCCGGGCAACGCTCTTGGTCGCTCTACATATAACAACAACCTAGATAGCAGCCAAATATCAGGTGCGGAATCTGGCGCTAAAACCGCGCAGCCAGCATGGGTTGAATTTATGAAAGCGGCACTTGAAGGCAAGCCTGAAGCCCCAATTGAGCCGCCTGAGGGACTTGTTTCTATTCGTATTGATTTAGCTACCGGCTTACTTAGCCATAAAAATGATTACACGAGTCGATTTGAATATTTTGAAAAAGGTACTGCACCTACAAAGTATGTGCTATCTCAGCCTAACGATATATTTGAAGAAGACACTAAAACAGAAGAAGAGCTATTTTAATAATATGTATGTAATACAAAAACGGCAGCTTATT
>NZ_WTKW01000472.1:0-2552 GCF_011378745.1 Pseudoalteromonas sp. Z1A6 | reverse complement strand
TTGATATAAAAAAACCTCGTTGGCATAACCAACAAGGCTTTTAAATCAAAAAACGTTATACCAATAGCATTAAATTAGTGAGCTATTTAATGCGATAAAATAATCATGTTTTTAATAAAATTGGTATCATTATATTTTTGTGAATGCATCTTGTAGTGGTGGTACTACTTGCTTTTTACGGCTTAGTACACCATCTAACCATACTTTATCATTCTCTGGTTTTACACCGTAAGCCTGCTCAACTAAGTTTGCATCGTCAGATACAATTAGCATTTCTGAGCCTTCTTTCATTATATCGGTAAGCAGTAAAAATACAGAGTGGCGGTTGCCCTCAACTTTAAGCTTAGCAATATCGGCTGCAAGGTCTGCTTTAATATCGTCAAAAACAGCAAGGTCGATTACTTCTAGCTGGCCAATGCCTACCAGGTTACCGTTCATGTTGAAATCTTTAAAGTCACGCATTACTAAATCACGTGCTGGTGTGTCTTCTACCGCAGATTTAACGCGGAACATATCCATACCCAATTCTTTAAAGTCATCGATACCTGCAATTTCAGCTAGCGCTTCAACACATTTAATATCGGCAGTGGTACATGTTGGTGATTTAAATATGACTGTGTCGCTTAAAATTGCACACATCATAATACCCGCGATGTCTTTAGGGATTTCTACGCTGTAGAAGTCGTACATCATTTTAATAATGGTGTTTGAACAACCAACAGGACGAATCCAGCATTCAAGCGGAGTAGATGATGTTAAGTCACCTAATTTGTGGTGATCTACCACGCCAACAACGCGAGCTTGGTCGATATCATCAGGTGCTTGTGTTTTTTCTGTGTGATCTACAATATACACATCTTCACCCGCGTAGCTTAATTTAAGCTCTGGTGCTTCGAAGCCAAATTTATCAAGGATAAATTGAGTTTCAGGTGATATTTCACCAAGACGAGTTGGAATTGCTGGCTCATCGATTTGGTTTTTTAAATAAGCCAGTGCAATTGCACCACAAATAGAATCTGAATCTGGGATTTTATGGCCCACTACATACATAGACATTGACGGAACTCCTTTAAATTTGCCGATATTCTAACAAAGTCTGCGGCCTTTAACATATAGACAGCGCAATTAAGTTTTAGTTACACTTTAAAATCTTGAATTTACTAGGTGTATTAATATGCGACTGGGCCGTAAAGGTTGGAACAACGTTATAATATTTTCGATGTTGATTATGATCTTCTTCTTAAATGGCTGGCATAAGCAACTTTTGGGAGGGGAGGATAAACCAACATTACAAGCCGTACTCCCCCAGCAAAGTTTTGTACTGACACTGCAATTTGTTGATCAAAAAATTGAGCGAATAGGAACAAGCTGGCGTACAACCCCACTACAAAAAGACATACCGCTTGTGTGGCAAGCCTCTGAGCAGCAACTTAGTGATTTAATTAATCAGTGGCAAAGCGCGCAGTTAATGGGCGTTAACGAATCTGTTGTTTTTAATCCTAATGAGCCTTTATATGTTGCTACATTTGAGTTGGCTGGCGAGAGTTTACCTTGGGTTTATTTGCTTTATAAAGGCGATGGGCAATATTACTTACTCGAAAAGAGTAGCCAACGAATACTCGCACTCGATTTAAAAACTGCACAGCAGTTATTTCCTAGTTTTGATTTTTCACAAAGTGAGTCTAATTAATGCCTGAATTACCAGAGGTAGAAGTGAGCCGAATGGGCATCACTCCCCACGTACAAAACCAAGTAGTTACTAAGGTAAATATTTACAATGCCAGTATGCGCTGGCCAGTGCCTGATGACGTGTATCAGCTTGAAGGGCTAATTGTTACTAGTATTGAACGACGAGCTAAATATTTACTTTTACACTGTGAACTGGGCAGCACTATTTTACACTTGGGTATGTCGGGTAATTTACGTGTTGTAGAAAAAAATGAGCCGCTTAAAAAACATGACCATGTTGAGTTTATTTTTGGCAACGGTAAAGCACTGCGCTTAAACGATCCTCGTCGCTTTGGTTGTTGCTTATGGCAAGAGCCAGGTGAAGTGCATAAGCTACTCTCTAAGCTTGGCCCTGAGCCGCTTACCGATGACTTTTTTGCTAAACGCGTGTACGAACAATCGCGCAATAGAAAAGTACCCGTAAAGCAATTTATTATGGATAACGCAGTGGTGGTTGGTGTTGGTAATATTTACGCGAATGAATCGTTATTCAAAGCGGGTATACATCCAAAGCGAGAAGCGGGAAAAGTATCGCTCAAACGTTATCAAGCACTTATCCCTATTATAAAAGACACGCTTGCTGCGGCTATAATACAAGGTGGTACAACGCTTAAAGACTTTGCACAAAGTGATGGTAAGCCAGGGTATTTTGCTCAAGAGTTATTAGTATATGGGCGCAAAGGCAAGCCATGTATGACGTGCGAAAACGAATTGGAAGAAATTAGATTGGGGCAGCGCAGTACTATTTTTTGCTCAAATTGCCAAAAGTAGTTATCTAGTTATTTGAATATTTAGTTGTGTAAATTTTATCGATTCTAAATTTA
>NZ_WTKW01000471.1:0-2579 GCF_011378745.1 Pseudoalteromonas sp. Z1A6 | reverse complement strand
AAAGCCGACAAAAGTCGGCTTAGTATAAAAATGTTTTAGGTTACTTTTTCTTTTTAACCTTGGCCTTTTTCTTGGCTTTCATTTTTACTGGATCTTTACGCTTTTTAGCAGGTGGCTTAGCTTCTTTATGCTGTGGCTCAACACCTCTAATTACACGACGTTTTAGTTTTTGCTCAACGTAACGCTCTACTTTATATAAAATACCAATGTCGTGTGCTTCTACTAGCGATATTGCTATCCCTTTTTTACCAGCACGGCCAGTACGACCAATACGGTGTACATATACGTCGGCAGTACGCGGCATATCAAAGTTAATAACGTGGCTGATGTCAGATACATCAATACCACGTGCAGCTACGTCGGTAGCAACTAATATGCTTGTTTTGCCACTGTGGAAGTTTTCCATGGCTTTCATACGTTTGTCTTGTGGCATTTCGCCGCGTAACCACGCCGCTTTTACATCATTAGTTGTAAGTTCGCCAATCAATGTTTCTAAGCGTTCGCGAGTTTTAACAAACACAATCGCTTTAGTTACGTCAGGGTTTTTTAGCGTATTAACTAATAATTCAAGTTTGTGATGATAATCGTCGGCTAAATGTACCCATTGGTGAATTTTAGCTTTTTCTTTACGTGACGATTCGGCTTCTAATAGAGCTGGGTCGTTTAATGTTTTTTCAGCAAACCTTTCTACGCTGTCACCTTCAAGTGTTGCTGAGAATAAAAAACATTGGCGACGATTTTTAGCTTCGTCACAAATACGGCTCATTTCTTTTTTGAAACCCATGTCTAACATGCGATCTGCTTCATCAATAATAAGCATTTCTACGTGTTCAGCATGAAAATTTTCGGTTTCAAGATATTCCATTAATCGACCTGGTGTGGCGATTAAAATATCGTTATTTTTTTCAAAAATTTCTTTATGTGTGCCGTAGTTAATACCGCCTGTTACTACACCAATTTTTAGGTGTGTGCGTTTAGCTAGCAGTTCACATTGTTCATGAATTTGATAAGCTAACTCACGAGTCGGGGTCATAACGAGTACGCGCGCAAAACCAGGGTCACGACGTGGGAAATCCAGTAAGTACTGAATAGCCGGAATTAAAAATGCCGCTGTTTTACCTGTACCAGTAGGCGCAGATGCTAAAATATCGCGCCCCTGTAGTGCTTCAGGAATAGCTTGTTGTTGAATGCTGGTTGGCGTCTCGTAGCCCATTTTATTAATGGCATCGAGTAGCTTGTTATCAAGATCAAATTCAGAAAATTGCATAGAGTGTCTAAAATAAGGGACAATTACCCTGATTATACGCGCTATGCTGCGCTTGGTGAATGAAAAGGTGAAAAAATGTCTGGTTTTGTATTTAAACAATTTAAAGTTGAACACGACCACTGTGCAATGAAAGTTTCTACCGATGGCATTTTGCTTGGCGCATGGGCTAATTTAAGCGGTGCAAAGTCGTTACTTGATATAGGCACCGGCACCGGCTTACTAGCACTAATGTGTAAGCAGCGCAGTAATGAGCTTGATATAACTGCGGTAGAAATTGACGAAAGCGCCTATACCCAAGCATTACAAAATGTAGCTAATAGCCCGTGGCCAACTATAAGTATTACGCACCAAACTATTCAACGCTTTAGTAGTGAAGTTAAATTTGACGTGGTTATCTCTAATCCACCGTATTTTAATCACAGTTTAAAAGGCGATAATGTTGCGCGTAATACCGCACGCCATAACGACGGCCTAAGTTTTGAAGAGTTAATTAATGCGTTTAAACATTTAAGCCATAGTGGTTCCCGCTTTAGCTTAATACTCCCAAGCGTTGAAGGCGCATTATTTATTGAGCTTGCTACTCAAAATGGGCTTTATTTAAATACTCATTGCCAAGTAAAAGCCACGCCCAATAAAGATATTAGCCGCAGTTTAATGACATTTAGCTACGTAAAAAGCGATATAGAATCATCAATCCTGTGTATTAGAAACTTAGATAATACCTACACTGCTGATTATATAGCCCTATGCAAAGCATTTTATTTGAAAATGTGAAGCAATTGTAAAATAGGAACGAATAACGCAAACTGACTAAAACCTATTGTTGAGAACAGATATGGATAGTCAGTTACCAAAATCTTTTATAATTATACTTGCCGTACTACAGGCTATTGCTCTTACCCTTTTGTATAGCAGTATAGAAAATAATGTGTGGCCAGCAACAAGCCCTACATGGTTAGTCTCACTTATTACATTTTCTATGAGCTTTCCTTTATTAATGCTAATGACCGTTAATAAAAATAATATAAAAACGTCGTTGCTTTTAATCCTTCCTTTTTCCTTGTTGTTATCTTTATTGGGGGCGTATGCTGGCTTTCAGCAAGAGCCTCAAGAGTACGTAAGTAATAACACTTTAATGTCAGTTTTTATTTTTACTAGTTTAATAGCTGGCTTTAAAGGCCTTATGTACATACAACAATTTGGTAGCTCAGAAAATGTTAGTTACAGTCGTTTGTTTAAGCTCTCTTGGCGTAATTTTATAATATTTGGAGAATGCTGGCTGTTTGTACTTATTTTTTGGGGAATTCTAAAT
>NZ_WTKW01000470.1:0-2589 GCF_011378745.1 Pseudoalteromonas sp. Z1A6 | reverse complement strand
TAAAATAATTTATATAGCAGCACATATAATTAAAATTATGTAATGAAAATAAGGATTTAGTTTTCCTTCTATTTTAAGAGGTTTACGTGGTAAAGCTATCAAATACAGAAATTAGAAAGCTAGATGATGCAGCCAGAGCAGGGTGGTTATATTATGTTGGCGGTAACACACAAGATGAAATTGCTAAAAAGCTAAATATATCTCGTCAATCTGCACAAAGAATGGTCGCATTATCTGTGAGCCAAGGTCTAATTAAAGTTAGACTTGACCACCCGATTGCTAAATGTATGGACTTGGCCGAAAAATTAAAAAGCCGTTTTGGGTTAGATTCGTGTGAAGTTGTACCGAGCGATCCATCTGAACCATCGTCTACGCTTGGTTTGGCTCAAGCTGGCGCGGCTGAAATAGAACGTCATTTAAAATCAGAACAACCCAAAGTACTTGCTATGGGAACCGGTCGAGTTTTACGTTCATGTGTAGATGAGCTAAGAACTGTTGATTGTCCGCAACATAAAATTGTAGCAATGCTAGGTAATATGGCTTTGGATGGATCGGCTTCACCTTATGATGTTGTAGTAAGAATGGCCGAACACACCAATGCAAAACATTACCCAATGCCATTGCCAGTTTTACCAAGAAGTATTGAAGAAAAAGAACAGTTACATGCACAACAAAATATTACCGGTAATTTAAAACTCGCTAAAGATGCCGATGTAACATTTGTGGGTATTGGTAGCTTAGGTGAAAAGTCGCCATTACATATAGATGGTTTTATTGATGCGCAAGAACTTAAAGAGTTACAAGATCTTGGTGCCGTTGGTGAAATGATTAGTTGGGTGTTTGATAAAAACGGTAAGCTTTTAGATTGCACAGTTAATCAGCGTGTAGCAAGTACGCCATTAAAAACAAATGCTAACAAACAGATTTATGCGATAGCTGCTGGTGAAGAAAAAGTGTTAGCCATTTTGGGCGCAGTAAGGTCAAACATGATCAGCGGATTAATTACTAACGAATATACAGCTGAGCGTTTATTAAGTATTGATTAAACAAATTGATAAATAAAGTATCTGTATTAGTAATACCTGTTATTGTAATAAAACCACTTAATGTCCGATACCGTCTAGTATTGGACATAGTAAGGGCGCATTTAAGCGCTCTTTCTATATATGCATTAACTACCTATAATTTATATTATGTTAAATAGCATAAATAAATACATAACCAAGTTACTCACCTTCATTAATTAACGTATAAACGCGATATTTTGACTATTTAATAAGCATTAACCTACTTATCTTAATAGTCAGTGTCTTACCCATTTACGGTATTAGCTTCTTGAACATATAAAAATACCGCTTGGTTATTAATATTATCAAGCGGTATTACAATGATTGCCTATTCGCTACTTTACCCAATCAAACTTAACGTATTGAAACAAATAGCTTTTTAATAAACCTAGTAATTCACTAGAATGTTTTATCATTCATAAATTCACTAATAAGATCAGACACTTTATCTGGATGTTCATCAATAACCCAATGAGCGGCTCTATCTATCCAAATCAATGATGAATTTGGAATTGCTTCTTCTAACATTGGCGCATACTTTGGCTTTTGAAACTTGTCTTCTTTACCCCATATTATGAGTGTTTCATGAGGTAAGCTTTTAAGATCGCCTGTAATAGCTTCGGTATATTCTTTATTGAGCCTGCGCATGTTACTAAATAAAGCGGCTTTTCCTTTTTCATTACTCCATGGTGCTAAGTATATTTTCATCAACTCTTCAGTCATTACGCTCGAGTCGTAAACACCTTTGGGCATGAAATCTCTTAATGTATCCACAAATTCAGCTACAGTTGTTTTTTCTTCTACACCTGGTTCTAGCAAAGGTTCAAATTCTGGTATTGGCCAAGAATCAAAACATACACTATCAATTAAAACCAACCCGTTTACTTTATCCGGATGATTTACAGCCATTAATTGAGCAACACCACCACCAATATCATGTGCAGCAATATTAACTTTAGAAATACCGAGTTCATCCATAAACTTACACATTATTCTACATTGCGCATTTATAGAAACATCGGTGTTAATTGGCATATCAGATTCACCAAAGTTTAGTAAATCAGGCGCTATTACTCGATGTTGTGATGCAAGTTTTGGCATCACATTTCGCCATAAAAATTTATTGGTTGGTATACCATGTATTAATAATAAAGGTGTGCCTTCACCCATTTCTTGGTATGCAATTTTATGACCTTCTACTGTAACGTACTGTGTTTTGTTCATATTTCTGCCTCGTTAATTTTAAAAAATTATAATATTTAGTAACTGATAAAACCGGAATATAAGCCTATAAAGCAAATTTCATCCCAAGATGAGTATCTATTAGTTATTGAAGCATCATAATGTTTTTAAAGTTAAACCCTTGTGATACGTAGGCTCTAGGCTAAGTTAGTTTACTTACCCCATAAAATTATAGGTTTAATAATTATGATTATTAAATTGCTTTAGGAAGTGTGAAACGATGACTCTTATATATGCAACAATTACAAAAGCGTAGTTTGTAATACTTTGAAGGAATAAT
>NZ_WTKW01000047.1:0-17249 GCF_011378745.1 Pseudoalteromonas sp. Z1A6 | reverse complement strand
GACAGCTTAGTAAGCGCCTTTTTACTGCGTAGAAGAAAATCTTAAATCGCTTCTTCATCTTCCTCAGCAGTACGAATACGTATTACACGCTCAACATCAGTGACAAATATTTTACCGTCACCGATTTTTCCTGTTTGTGCCGTTTTTACAATAACTTCAATTGCACGGTCTACATCTTCATCAGTCAATACAATATCAAGTTTTACTTTAGGTAAAAAATCAACCATATACTCTGCGCCACGATATAACTCAGTGTGACCTTTTTGACGTCCAAAGCCTTTAACTTCGCTTACCGTCATACCTGTAATACCTACATCCGACAACGCTTCACGCACATCGTCTAACTTAAAAGGTTTGATAATTGCTTCTATTTTTTTCATATTAATTACTTTTGAAAGCTCCAGTTGCCTCGATTTTAGACAATCATGATGTTCATAGCAAACAAAGCGATTGAATTACGGTGATAAAACAACCGATCATGGTATAATTTATTGTATAAAAATAGCTATACTTAAATGACTAGCAGTAAATGAGATTAATATGAAAAACAAACAAAACGGATTCACTCTTTTAGAACTCATGGTAACCGTTGCTATCGTTGGGATCATTGCATCAATTGCGATTTGGAATAGCAGCGATATGCTAGAAGAAAATAGAGCTGAGAATTTTTTGTTGGAGTTAAAAAGAAATATTAGCTATGCACGCTCTCAAGCAGCAAGTACAGATGAAATAGTCGTTATATGTGCCGCGCAGCACGGTGAAGTAAAAAATCAAAATGACACAATGCAATGTCGTAATCGATGGGACAGAAATAAAATTATCATTGTATTCATTGATGGTGATAATAGCGGTCAATACAACAGCTCTACAGACTCTTTACTACGAGTTATGGAAAAAATAAGCCTTAATGACAAAATAAAATATACTGGTAATGATAGGAGATTACGGTTTAATACCAGTGGTCGAATAACAACGAACCCCGGTGATTTTGTATTTTGTCCTAATAATGGCAGTGAAAATAATAAAGCTTTAACAGTATCTCAATCTGGTACTTCTTTTTATACCGGTGATACAGCTCAGACTTGCGGTTAAAAAACATACAAATTCATCTTGTCATATTTGTATCATTTACTAGACTGAGTTAATCATTTATTAACTCAGGTCTTCAAGGATGAGATTATCAATATCAAAAAACAAGGGAGTGACACTTCTTGAATTAATGGTTTCAATGGCTGTTGTCATTGTAATCAGTCAATTATCGATGTGGTTTTATCCAGACTTCTTGGCTAAAAACCGATTAGATAACCATGTGAATCTACTACATCGAAATATAAATTATGGCCGCCTTTACGCAATTGAAAATGGTACTTACGTCACGCTTTGCGCACTAAAAGGCAGTCAATGTACAAAGGACGAGTGGGATGGTCAAATGTCACTATTTATCGATAAAGATAAATCAACGACTCTAGATGATGATGAGTTACTCTTAAGCACTTTCGAGGATGTCCATGATGCTGATACTTTAGAGTATCCGCGCAACGCCATTACATTTCGTCCAGATGGTTCTTTAAATGGTTTTCAAAATGGGACTTTTATATATTGCCCCAATAGCAATAAAGCCAATCTCGAAGGATTGGCTTTATCTGTAAGTCAAACGGGTAGAATTCGCATCAAATCAACTGATAAGTGTCAGAAGAAGTAATCTAGGCTATCGACCCCAACAATAATCAATATCAGAGTTACCTTTACTTCCTTTTGCACCTTTGAGGCCTGTGTCAGTAATTGTAAGCTCTTTACAATCGTTATCCCCCTTTACAGCACCGGCTATAGGCTTAGCTGTAATAGTGAAAGTATTGCTATCGACTACCTTTATGGATAGCTCAAAATGGCCATTTTCGGTCTTACTTTGCAATCCTAAATCAGTAAATGTCTCTGTATATTCCCTATTATCGACAAAATACTGCTCCTCCTTGTTTGCAGCATCTAACAATGCTGCAGCAGCTTCAGCGCGCGAAGCACGCTTTACATATTCAGTATAGTTAGGCAGCGCAATTGAAGCGAGTATGCCGACGATAGCAACGGCTATCATCAGCTCAATTAAGGTAAACCCGTGTTGTTTTTTCATCTAATTTCCTTAATTATTAACTTCGTCATTTTCTTCACGTTTATAGATATATGTTTGTTGGGTTTTAAAGCCAAACCCTACTGCATTGTCATTAACCAACACAACTTTACCATCAACAACAGTTAAACCAGGACCTTTTATTTCTACAGGTTTCATTGGATTTTCCGCATTTTCACCTTTAATACCAGGCCCAATTAAATAAAACTGACTTTCTTGTATTACGTCAACTGTTGGGTCGTCATCACATTTACCATCGCCATTACCATCTACACATGAAGGGCTTTCACCAAAGTATAACTGAGGTGTGTCTGGTACATCATAGCTGGTTGTAAATTTAAGGTCGTCATACACTTTAGTACCGTAATGTAAGTGAAAAGCGTATAAAGAACCACCACCACCACTTAGCGAACATTGATTTTCAGTCGATGTATCTGATGCAGGAGTGAAGCTTGTAAAATAGGCAACACCTCCAACAACTGTAGCAGCAGCTAGCGACTTTTCACCCGTTCCTAACTCATATCTCCAGCCATTAAATTTAGCCAAGCCCACTTCTAAGTCAACAAAATCATCAACGTCATCTAGAGCATTGCCAAATGGGTCTGAATTCATTTGCATCAAATCAGCAGGCACAATAGTATCTGGTGCATTCGTTTTATACGATTTAGTAACCGTATTTTCATCTCTGATCATAAACAATTGATCTTTTTCATTGGTGCCGGTTGGTTTTGAGCGATTACCACTGCCGATAACTATGGCATCATACGGTGTATCTAAGCGTGTTATAACGGTACTACCATTAACTGTTGACTCGCTTACTTTACTATAAATTGTACGTGCTACGAGTGGTTTATAGAAAAAGCGTCGGTCCTCAGTTGCTTTATTACTACCAAGCTCAGCTAATTTAAAGTGGCTAAACTCACTAGTATTACTACCAGGCATATCTATACGCCAAATATCTCCACCTGTATCTGCCGCATAAATTCGGTCTATATATCCATCATAATCTGAGTCAAGCGTGGTTATATCTGCAGCAATACTATGCTTACCTTTAAAGCCATTAATATCGGGTGTTAATGCCCATACTCTTTTACCTGTTTCGGCTTCAACAATATAGATACCTCGCCCTGTACCATCTTCACTACGGATAGCTGCGTCTTTATTAGTATCATAACCAGCACCAAAAACTAATAAGGGTTTATCCCCAAATGCTTTAATGTAGGCTATTTGTGGCTTTGACCAGGTTTGTGCAAGCTCTTTAAAATCACCTTTACCACCTTCGATTGGAGCGTCCCATAATTTTTTCGGTATGTTCGGGTTTGTTATATCAAGTCCGTAGTAATTTTTACCACCGCGACGCATCCCCGCAAAAGCCCACACTTTATCGTCGCCACTCGCATCAATAATACCGTCATTTAAACCATCACTATTTAAGTTTTTATTATCAAAATAAATACTAATAGGACCATCCATACCATATACTTTCGTATCGGCTTGATTTTCACGTAGAGGTTCAATAATGTTGTATAAAGCAGACGGTATAAATGCCCAACTTTCACTTACACTATCATCTGAATCCTTAAACATATGTAAAAAGCCAGCATTAGTTCCTATCAAAACTCGAATATCATCATTACCATAATCGATTGCAACAGGTTTAGAATGCAGAGGGTCACCAAAAATATCTTTGCGCTGGTCAACCTTAGACCCATCGCCATCTTCATCATCAACGTCTATACCCATTGCCCATTTGATATCATTACTCGATAAGCTTAGCGGATTGTTATCGACTAAATTGAGAATATCACTCACAACTGAGGTATTAAAATTTACTATAGATCCCTGATTGTCAGTGTATAAATTACGGCTATCTGAATCTAATGTCGTTAAATGAAGGTTCACACCACCTTGTGCAACTAAGTTACCATCTGCTGGCTCCCCACTTGGCAACCAAAATGTTTCTGCATTTTCGTCAATTAAACCATTCTCATCAAGTGCCGACAATCCTTTTGAGTCAACAATTTGATTCCCTGATACTTTCAGTTTTTTTAAGTTTCCACGCCAGCGAGCACCGGTTTCAGGGTAAAACATGGCAAAATAAACAGCATCCCGGCTACGAGTTTGATCTACATTATTACTCGCAACTGAAGGCGATGAAAAACTATCATTTACTTCTCTAATTCTTGAAATAGTATTTTTTAATGCTTCTGAAAGCGCTTCTGCAGTTCTTGCTTCTATATACTGCCCTCCACCAACACTTGCCGCCTTGTCTAGTAGAGCAATTCCCCCTTGACTCATTCCTGTACCAAAACCTATTGTGTATACACGGCCTGTATCTAATACATCACTTGTTGGAGTGTATAAATCCACTTTCGTGTCCGAGGTACCATGTAATATTTTAGCCATTGCAACTAAATAGCTTCCGCTATAGCGACCACTGTCAAAAGGGATGGCATCAGTAAAAAGGTTGTTATGGACAGCTGCAATTGAAGCGTCCCTTCCATCATCATTAGTTGGATCACCATCTGTCATTAAAATAATATTAATTGAGTTATCACAGCGTAATGGTTCACCATTACTCTGCTCAAAAGGTGATCTATAAGTTACATTGTTATCGATACTTTTATCTCGATCATTATAGAATCGACCATAATCAAGGTTTTGCCCTGTTATATAGCGATAAGCCTCCCATAATGTCTCTGTTATTGGAGTTCCACCACTGGCAGGTAAATCATCAATGTCTTGTAAAATATTTGATTTATTAGCTCCAACCTTAGCTACTACATACCCTCCAGCACTATCCTTAAATCGCATCAAACCAAAATCAATATCATCATTATCATTGACTAATTGTGTCATCGCATTTTTAGCTACATCGATTCTTCGGTCATGGCAATCTGCAACTGCAACGCCATTTACACCTATATAGCATTGCTCATTGTATTCATTATATTCTGGCTTACTTGCAAAGCATGTAACCTGTTGGTAAGCATCATATGTAACAGTTTGACGATTTCTGCCACGTCCAGTTGTCTCTTCATATTGATACTTTGTGTAACAGACTTGATCATCACCATTGATAACGCTCCAATCCATACTGCCAGAGGTATCAAATATCATTAACACTCTTGGATTTTCGTCTGTCTCTACATCATGATTTACATAAAGCTCAATATCCTCAGCGAATACCGACATACTTATTGTTAAGCCAAGCAAAGAGGCTAACACTTTGTTTAATTTAAATTTCATCTTAAATCCCCTTGCTTACGCTGGCCATTTCTTGTGCTATACCTGTAACAATAGTTAGTTCATGTTTACTTTTAGATCCATATTCTATTGTTGTGGCAACCTGTAACATATTGCACGATATACCTGCAGTAAAATTAAAGCGTCGAGGACATTCTAAATCTAGCGCCCCCTTGTTCAGGTTAGTCATTTTGCTTTGCATATCTGCATGATTTGCAATCACCATACCTTTGTCATCACCATCCGCGATTGCAGTTACTTCATCGGGAGTCAGGAAGAACTGATTATTAGCGCCTTGATTTGCCTCATCAGAGATCATGCGCTGCACTTCACCAATGAGTTCATTCTCGGCCACTTCGCGCTCTTGTGCTGCATTGGTAATTTTAATATCAATACTACTACTGCTCATAAGTGTCACAGCAATACCGGTCACTGCAATAACCATTATTAAAGCTGTAATTAGAACTACACCTTGCTGTTTTTTTTGTGATTGTTTTAGATACGCCATAAATTTGATCCAACATTATTTAATCGAATAGTAGTAGTAAACACAGTACGTCTGAAATTATCGGTAAATGTTAATACACGCTTATCTTCATCCTCACCTAATGTATAAGTTTGGTTTTTAATTTTAACTCCTGGGTCTGGTTGTAATGCGCGTATTAATAAAAAAACCTGAACAGTTAAAATACCTTTACGATTTTCCCAATCTGTATACTTCATATCTTGAATACTTCGGTAGGTATCTACACGATTATCACTGTTAGTATCAAGACCAAAAACAAACCGCATGTTCTCAACACCTTCCATAATAGTTTCTGTGTTGATGCTTCCACCAACCAGGCGCTTTCTCATTAATGCAGGTACAGTTAAATTTTTATTATTAACTTTATAAGTTTGTTCTGATAGATAATAAACATGATGGCTGTATGGCCAAACGGTTGCATTAACATTAAGAGTCGCAGCGTTAACCGTTCCACGGAAAAATTGAGCTTTCTCTTGCTCAGCTACAAAGTAGTTTTCATCGGCCTGAGTCTCATTAGTTACTGTATTAACTGTTAAACTCTTACCTTGTAAAAATTTTAATTGAATAATGTCAGTGCTTTTAATTGGATTATTTAGGCAGTTAAGCTCTTTTGATTCTCCAGCAACCTTTGCGTAAATAGTTCTAAAATTACTAGCTGTAGCAAAATCAGGAAAACTCCCATTATTTAATCCTTCAAAGCAGTCTGTTCCAGGGTTTGCTAGTGTATCTGTATTTACTGCAGTGAACGAATCGTCATAATAAGTTCCCCAAAAGCCAATTTGTTCAATATCACGTTGCATTATGTTAATTGCAAGGCGCCCTGATTCTTGAAGTTCACCAATAGTCATCGTATCTTTAGTGGTTACTTTCATACCTATATAGGTGAACATAACGCCACCTAGTATTAATCCACCAATAAATAATGAAATCATCATTTCTACAAGTGTAAAACCTTTTTGCTTCATGTTAGCTCCTAAGGTAAATGTAACTAGTTAAAACAACTAAGCGGCGCTTTTTGTCAGCCGTTCCACACTTTATTGCGCCAGTAGCATCATTTGCATTAAACTCTTGTCGACCTTGCCACGAAACAATTACTTCTAAATTAAATGCCTTACCACCCGAGCCAGCAACTGCTGTAGGTGCAATACATACGGTAGCACCATCTAAAGATCCCGTATTTTCTCGAGCCCTTATAGCTCTTTTCCACTGTTCGAGATCTAGAGCTGCAACCTGCGCTGCTGTACAAGTATTTGTAAAGCACGTTTGCGAGGTAGATGTTGAAGTTTCACTATTAAATGTTTGCGTATATAGAGCAGCTAATTGGGCGGTATCATTAGCACGAATACGCTGCACAATATCATTACCAAGCGCAACGGCGGCTGCACGCTGCATAGAGTCAAAGCTCGCCTGCTTTGCTTTTGCTTGTAAGGCAACTGCGCCTAAAAGGCCAAAACTAAGAATAATAAATGCAATTAACACTTCAATCAGAGTGAAGCCTCTTTGCACTTTTGTTTGAGATGACTGCATAGTAAAACCAAATAAAAATTATCTGATTATAAGTTTATGCTATTTATTTGAGGAATCAATGAGGACTAAGATAAGCGGTTATATTTGTTGATAAACGGTTAATTAAATTTGTTCATTCAATAAAGCTGTTGATAATTACACCTCAAATATACTTAAATCAGAGGCAACTTAATCACAGAGTAAGCGCCTAAAGCGCATTTTTAACTAATTTAAGCTCGCGGCGACTCACAGGCAATAACTCGCTACACCCTTGCAGCTCAATAATATGATGCCCATTGCCTTTTGAATGCAAGGCTATTACTTTTTGTTTATTAACTAACGTATTGCGGTGAACTCGTAAAACATATGCGGGATATTGCAGTTCTAATTGCTTTAAACTTTGCTCAAGTAAAGCCTCTCCACCCGAGAATATCATTTTGGTGTATTTTTCTTCTGCACTAAAGTACAAAACATCATTTATATCAACACTACGAAGAGTGCCAGCTAATTGATAAGACACTTTTACATTTTGTTGTTTTTGAATATGTACTTTATTTAAACGGCCTATTTGCTTAAGTACCTTCTGCAGTGATTGCTCTGTAATAGGTTTAACTAAATAACCTGCAGCACTTAACTGTAAAGCATCGAAGGCATGCTCTGGGTGCGCTGTTATAAACACAACTGCAGGCGGTAGGGTTAAACTATTGAGCTCATTAGCAACTTGTAAACCATTCATACCGGGCATATCAACATCTAAAAAAATTAAATCTGGCGTTTGCTTTTTAACAAGTACTAGGGCTTCTTTACCATTACTTGCCTCGCCTTGTACAACTATACTTTTATCATGTGCTAACAAACGGATTAAGCGAGATCTCGCCAGAGGTTCATCATCAACAATAAGTACATTCATACACTGCCCTCAATTAGTTTAGGAATAACGACCTTAACTCTAAACACATCATTTTTAGTAGTAATTGTTAGTTGCGCTTTATTTTTATAATAAATATTTAATCGCTGGCGAATATTTTCAAGCGCCATTCCGTTATTAGGCCTAGTTTGAGCATTAGTAATTGTTATAGGGTTAGAAACAATCATAGTTATATAGCCGGTAGTGATATGAAGCTCAACTTTTATCTCAGCACCATGCTCACTTGTTTCAACGCCATGGCATACCGCATTTTCAATTAATGGCTGCAGGGTTAAGCAGGGAATACTTAGTGCTGGCAGCTCATTGGGGATTTGCCAATCAACCCTTAAACGGTTACCAAAACGCCACGTTTCAAGTGCGATATATTGCTTACTCAGCGTTATTTCATCCGCAAGTAATACGTTTTTTCCTGAGTGCATTGCAGCCTGCGATAAGGCGGCTAATGCTAAAATGGCTTGCTCTGCCGCATCAGCATCATGATGGGTAAGCTCTGCAGCAGTGTTTAAACTATTATATAAAAAATGAGGACGTATTCTGGCTTGTAGGGCATCAAGCTCAGCACGAGATAGCGCCTTGGTTTGCTGCTCTTTTTCAAAATGAATTAATAAAAATTGGACAAATAAAGCTGCCAGTAAAGCCACTATAATACAATTACGAAGTGTAAAATAAATTAGATTATTTGTATCATCTATGTCAAAGGCAAAATGAGAAAATAGAATACTAAAAATGCATGTAGATAATAGAAAAGAGGAAAAAAACAGACTTAACTGAAAAGCTTGAGTACGGTTTTGTAAAAAGGATCTACAAAAATATAAAGAAGAGGTACCGACTAAAACAATTAAATGCATAAACAAACTAATGATCCCAAGTCGTAGCCAAATATCTCCTTCTACATTAGGTGCAAAAGCTAAAACAATAGCAATAACTTGAGAAACAATAAGCGTGGCTAATACGCCTCGCTCATTAAAAAGAGCCGAAAAAAGCAAACCATCATTTTGAAGTGACTTGCTCATAACGACTCTCCTTTAATCTAAATGTTTAATATATTTAAATTAACGTAGCTCTACAGGAACAGCAAATACTATATTTTCTACTTCACCTGGGTTCTCAACAACCTGTGTGCCACCAAGCTCTTTTAATCGGCTTATTACTTGTTGTACAAGTACTTCTGGCGCAGATGCTCCCGCAGTTACGCCAACTGATTTAGAGCCTGAAACCCACTGCTCTTGTACATCAGTTGCGTCATCAATTAAATAAGCAACTGTGCCCATTTTATCTGCAAGTTCACGTAAGCGATTAGAGTTAGAGCTATTTTTAGCGCCAACAACTAATAGCACATCAACTTTATCAGCTAAGTCACGAACAGCGTCTTGACGATTTTGCGTTGCATAACAAATGTCATCTTTACGAGGTCCGTCAATTGATGGAAACTTATTGCGTAGTGCATCAATAACATCTGCTGTGTCATCAACTGAGAGTGTTGTTTGGCTGCAATAAAAAAGATTTTCAGCATTTTTTACATTAAGCGCAACAACATCATCAACGGTTTCAACAAGATAAATGCCACCGGCTGAGTTATCATATTGTCCCATTGTTCCCTCTACTTCAGGGTGGCCATGGTGTCCAATTAAAATACACTCAATACCTTTACGACTCGCACGTGTAACTTCCATATGTACTTTAGTTACAAGCGGACACGTTGCATCAAATACTTTTAAATCACGACGTTTTGCTTCACTGCGAACAGCTTGCGAAACACCATGTGCACTAAAAATAACAATGCTGTCGTCAGGTACTTGATCAAGCTCTTCAACAAATACCGCACCACGACTTTTTAATCCATCAACCACATAGCGGTTATGTACTACTTCGTGGCGCACATAAATTGGCTTTTCAAAAATATCTAGGGCGCGCTCAACAATACTAATAGCACGGTCAACACCAGCGCAAAAGCCGCGTGGATTAGCTAGTAATATTTCCATTAACCTTCCACCTCAATAATATCAACTTCAAACGTTAAACGTTGGCCAGATAAAGGGTGATTAAAATCAATCGTTACCGACTCACCTTGCACTTCGCGAACTAATCCAGGAAGCTCAGTACCGTCAGGTTGAGTAAACGCAATTATTGCACCTACTTTGGCTGGTGTTTCTGGGCCAAATTTACTACGGTCAACGTAGTAAATATTATCTGGATTTGGCTGACCAAACGCATCTTCAGGTTCTAATTCAAACGTTTTACTTTCGCCTGCAGTTAAACCTAATAAACACTTTTCGAAGTTTGCCGTTAAACTGCCATCGCCCATTGTTAATTTAGCAGGTTTGTTGTGCACCTTGGTAGAATCAGCGGCAGAGCCATCTTCTAATTTAATAGAAAAATGGAAAATAACTTGCGAGTTTTCACCAATTACAGCTTGGCTCATGCTTTATGCTCCTTCGGACTCTCGCCGGTAAAGGCATCAAATAACAATAATGCTGCGCCAATACAAATAGCGCAATCAGCAATATTAAATACAGGAAAATGTGAGTCTTTATAAAATACGTGAATAAAGTCGATTACATAACCATACGCAATACGATCGTATAAATTACCAATAGCGCCTGCAAGTACCAGTGCATAAGCACCGCATAGTACTTTGTTTGTTGCAGGTAAGCGTTTTAGCCACCACACAAGCAAAGCACTAATAGCAATAGCAATCGCACTTAAAAACCAACGCTGCCAACCACCCGCTTCACTTAAAAAGCTATAAGCAGCACCATAGTTATGCACATAAGTAATACTAAAAACAGGGAGTAAGTTTATCGACTCTTGATAAGCCATAGTCCCTACAACAAGTGTTTTACTGGCAAAGTCTATTACTAATAGTAATAGACTCAACCAAAGCCACACTAAACCACTTTTTTGGGCTAGTTTGCTCACTAAGAATAACTCCTAAGCGAATTGACGCTTTTCGCCTTCGCCGTCAACATTACTTACACAACGACCACAAATTTCAGGATGAGCAGGGTTAACACCTACATCTTCACTGTAATGCCAACAACGCTCACATTTAGCAGCATCTGTTGCAGCAACACTAATGAATAAACCTTCAATTTCGGTAGCTTGTGTATCAGCTGGCTGACTATCAACTTCAGAAACATTTACGGCCGATGTTAATAATACAAAACGCAGTTCATCACCAAGCGCATTTAATTTAGCGGCAAGCTCTTTACCCGTAAATAAATTAACTGTTGCTTGAAGCGTTGCACCAATGACTTCTTCTTTACGTGCAGCTTCTAATAAACGGTTTACTTCGTCGCGTACTGTTAGAATTTCTAACCAGTCATCGTTACTAAATTGGCTATTTGTTGGCGCTTGTAAGCCATCATACCAAACAGATGTAAATACGTAGTTACTACGCTCACCCGGTAAAGCTTCCCAAATTTCTTGTGCGGTAAAGCTCATAATAGGTGCCATCCAGCGCGTCATTGCTTCTGCAATATGATAAAGCGCTGTTTGACAAGAACGACGTGCATGGCTGTCACTTTTAGCTGTGTACTGACGATCTTTAATGACGTCTAAATAGAACGAACCAAGCTCACCCGTACAGAAGTTCATTAGCTTTTGCGTTACTAATAGCATTTGGTAGCTATCGTATGCGGCTAAAATTTCGTCTTGCAACTGAGCAGCACGACCAACAATCCACTTATCAAGCTCAACCATATCATCAACAGCAACTTGATCAGTTTTTGGATCAAAACCATTTAGGTTAGCTAGTAAGTAACGGCTAGTGTTACGAATACGGCGGTAGCGATCGGCAGAGCGCTTAAATATTTCATCCGACACAGTCATTTCTGCCGTGTAATCGGTAGAGGCAACCCATAAACGTAGAATGTCGGCACCTAGTTTATTCATCACATTTTGTGGAGAAATAACATTGCCTAGCGACTTAGACATCTTGCGGCCGTTTTCATCAACGGTAAAACCATGAGTCAATACTTGGCGGTATGGCGCATGACCATTAATAGCCACTGATGTCATCATTGATGACATAAACCAACCACGGTGTTGATCAGAACCTTCAAGGTATAAATCAGCTGGACCAACTAGGTCTTCACGTGCGTCTACAACACATGCATGTGAAACACCTGAGTCAAACCATACATCTAGCGTATCTTGCACTTTCATGTATTGCTTGGCATCTTCTTCACCAAGTAATGTAGCTGGATCTAAATCGTACCATGCCTGAATACCAGATTTTTCAACTAGCTGTGCAGCTTGCTCAATGAGTTCTTGAGTATTTGGATGAAGTGCACCGGTATCTTTATCAGCAAACAATGCAATTGGCACACCCCAAGTACGTTGGCGAGATATACACCAATCTGGGCGGCTTTCAACCATGTTCGAAATACGGCTTTCGCCCCACTCTGGCAACCACTGCGTGTTTTTAATTTCTTTTAAAGAATCTTCACGCAAGTTAGCCTGATCCATACTTACAAACCATTGTGGTGTAGCACGGAAAATAATCGGTGTTTTATGGCGCCAACAATGTGGGTAACTATGAGTTATAACATGATGATGCATTAATGCACCGTGCTCTTTTAATACTTCAATTACGCTCGCATTTGCTTTAAATACATGCTGACCTGCAAAAAGTTCAGTATCTGGTAAATAAACGCCATTAGCGCCAACAGGGTTAGCTACTTCAAGGTTGTAATTTAAACCAGCCACGAAATCTTCTTGACCATGCCCTGGTGCTGTATGTACAACACCGGTACCTGAGTCAGTCGTTACGTGTTCTGCAACAATCACTGGTACATTAAAATCATAAAAAGGATGGGCTACTTGTAAGTTTTCAAGTGCAGCACCTTTTACATAACCTAATACGTGGAAGTGATTAAAACCAAAGCGGTCCATTGCATCTTTAACAAGCTCAGAGCCTAAAATTAGACGTTGTTGTACGCCTTCATCTTCAACCTGCACCAATGCATATTCTAAATCGGCATGCACAGCTACTGCGCGGTTTGCTGGAAGCGTCCACGGTGTTGTTGTCCAAATAACAGTACCAACACTGCCTTCACCTTTATGACCATCAGCCAAATCAAACGCGTTAACAACAGCATCTTGATCAACAAATGTAAAACGTACATCAATAGCAGGAGATTGCTTATCTTGATATTCAACTTCAGCCTCTGCTAATGCAGAACCACAATCTGTACACCAATGCACAGGCTTAGCACCTTTATGCAAATGACCTTTTTCAATAATACGACCAAGTACACGAATTGCATTCGCTTCAAAGTCAAAGTTCATTGTTAAGTAAGGCTTATCCCAATCTGCAAATACGCCTAAGCGTTTAAAATCAACTTTTTGACCTTCAACTTGTTTTTTAGCGTATGCACGGCATTTTTCACGAAACTCGCTCGCGGTTACTTTTACGCCCGGCTTGCCTACTTTTTTCTCAACCATTAACTCGATTGGTAAACCATGACAATCCCAACCTGGGACTAATGGTGAATCAAAGTCAGATAATGTTTTAGACTTAACAATAATGTCTTTTAATATTTTATTAACTGAGTGGCCTAAATGGATGTCGCCATTTGCATACGGAGGGCCGTCATGCAAAATAAAGGTCTTTTTACCTTTCTTAGCGCTGCGAATTTGACCGTACAGGTCGTCTTCATACCATGCTTTAAGCATTTTTGGTTCACGTTGTGCCAAATTGCCACGCATTGGAAACGGTGTTTCCGGTAAGTTCAAAGTATGTTTATAGTCGCTCATTTATCCTACATTCCGTCTCTATCGGCTACCTGATTTAAACCAAAACACTGCTTAGCGGCAGCAACATCAGTTGCTATTTGCGCCGTTAATTGTGTTAATGTCTCGAATTTTTTTTCATTGCGAAGTTTTTTTATTAACTCCACATGCATAAATTGTCCGTAAATATCCTGTGCAAAATCAAAAAGGTGAACTTCTAATAATGCACGAGTTCCATTAAATGTCGGCTTATTGCCTACATTTGCAACTCCAAAAATCTGTTTTCCTGCAATCGTTGCTTGCACTGCAAACACCCCGTTGACAGGACACACTTGGCGTTTTAGGGCAATATTTGCCGTTCTAAAACCGAGTTCACGTCCTCTTTTCCAGCCGTGTATAACACGCCCAGAAATAGCATAATCGTGACCAAGCATTGTTTTAGCACTTGCTAAGTCACCAGATGCCAAAGCATCTCGTATTAAAGTGCTGCTTACTCTAGCATTTAATTGACGAAAACTCGCGGTGCTTTTTACGTCCATGCCCGCTTGCTTGCCCATGCTAGCAAGTAAGTCAAAGTTACCTTGGCGCTGCTTTCCAAACTTAAAATCATCGCCAACAGTGAGAGCTTTAACACCTAACTTTTTAATCAAAATATCATTAACAAATTGCTCAGCATGCATGTTTGCAAATTGCTGATTAAAGCTAATGCAAATAACTCGCTCAATACCTAAATCACTAAGCAAACGTAGCTTATCTCGTAAGCGCGTTAGCCGTGCTGGGGCATTGTTTTTAGCAAAAAATTCTTGTGGCTGGGGTTCAAATAGCATTACAGTGCTAGACAAACTATGCGCTTTAGCATCAGTAAGTAAGCCTTTTAGTACTTCTGCGTGGCCTAAATGAACACCGTCAAAATTACCAATAGTTAACACACAACCAAAGTGGTGTGGGCGAATATTGTGTATACCTCTAATTAACTCCATGCCACCTAATGCCTTGTTTAGCGAGCTATTAATTACGACTAAAAATTAATTAAAGCCGCAGAGTTGCCGATTATAATCTTTTTTTTAGTTTGATTCAGTAATTGCTACACTTTTTATCGTATTTAGTCTAACGCCCATCAAAAATAGCATTGCAAAGTAACTAATACCTGCCAAAGCCACGAGTGCTATTAATAAGACTACCTGCTGTGTAAAAGCCCATGTAGCCCAGTAATAGTAACTGCTCACAAACCATGTAACAGCTCCCATAACCATACTTGCAACAACACATTTAAGTGTAAAGCGCATACTCATTGATGAAAACTGATACACATTTTCTTTTTTAAGCTGCCTATACAGCAAAAATGCATTACAACTAGCCGATAGCGAAGTAGCGAGTGCTAACCCTAAATAACCAATGAAAGGAGCCAACATAATATTAAATACCATATTCAGTACCAAGGTAATAATACCAATACGCACCGGCGTTTTAGTGTCTTGACGAGCATAAAAGCCAGGAGCAAGTACTTTAATCAGCATAAAGCTTACAAGCCCTACTGAATATGCGACTACGCCTAAACTTACTGCTTTAACATGATCAACACTGTCTTCTTTAAACGCACCATGGTCGAACAATACGGTGATAATAAGCGGGCTGATGATCATTAGACCTATCATTGCTGGTAGGCCTAAAAATATAACAAAACGTACCCCCCAGTCGAGGGTATGCTGAAAGTCACTACTTTTTTTACTGCTATGTAACCTAGAGAGCGCCGGTAAAATAACTGTCGCAATACCAATACCAAATAAGCCCAGCGGAAATTCAATTAAACGGTCTGAATAATAAAGCCATGCAATCGAGCCTGTCATCAGTAATGAAGCAATCATGGTATCAAGCAACAAATTAATTTGGCTAATAGATACGCCAAACAAAGCAGGAAGCATAAGTTTACGTACTTTTTTTACGTTTTCGTCTTGCCATGCCCAGCGTGGACGCGCCAACATTTTTGCACGGTATAAAAATGGAAGTTGAAACAATAACTGCACAACGCCACCAATAAATACGCCAATTGCGAGAGAATAAGCCCCGACACTAAATTTATCATGTAAAAAAATTGCACACGTAATAATAGAAACATTGAGTAAAACAGGTGTAAATGCAGCAACAGCAAAACGGTTATACACGTTCATTACCGCACCACTAAGCGCAACTAAGCTTACAAAAAACAAATAAGGGAATGTAAATTTAAGTAATGAACTTGCAAGTTCAAACTTTTCGGCATTGGGTCCGCCCTGCCACCAATCTATAAACCAACCGGTGCCAAACAATGCTGCAATAACGGGTGAAGCAACAACACCTATAATAGTGACAATCAGTAAAATGGTTCCTAATGTGCCTGCTGCTTGTGCAACAAAAAGTCTGACCTTGTCGTCGCCTTGCTGTTCTTTAATTTCACTCAGCACGGGTACAAATGCTTGTGCGAAGGCACCTTCTGCAAATAAACGACGTAAAAAATTAGGAATACGGTTAGCAAATAAAAAAACATCAGCCGCCGCACTTGCGCCTAATAAATTGGCAACAACAGCATCTCGAACGAGCCCTAAAATACGCGATATCATAGTCATACAGCTAACAATCATACCGGAGCGAAATAAACCTTTTGACACCTTAAACCTACTCAAAAATCCTCAAGATAGGTGATTATGCCACAGTCTTTTTTATAAATCGCTTTAAAGCACTAGGCTGGGGGTCTGTGCTTTGTTACAATGTCGGTATTAACTGCTAAAGCGGCAAATTGATGCTCGTTATATGGTGCAGTTTTTCTTGGATTGTTAAATTTAAATTGACATCCATGATAGAAACAGGCATATTCCACGGCCTTTAATTTAAGCTTTATTTTAAGATTGTTAGGAGCAAACCTTGGCTAACATCAAGTCTGCAAAAAAACGCGCTATCACAAGCGAAAAAAACCGTCAGCACAACGCAAGCCGTCGTTCAATGATGCGCACTTACTTCAAAAAAGTAATTGTTGCTATTGAAGCGGGCGATAAAGAAGCTGCACAGCAAGCTTTTTCTGTTGCTACACCTATCCTAGACCGTTACGCAACTAAGGGTCTAATTCACAAAAACAAAGCAGCTCGTCATAAGAGCCGTATAGCAGCTAAGATTAAAGCTCTATAATTTGTTTTTGATAGAATATAAAAAAC
>NZ_WTKW01000469.1:0-2601 GCF_011378745.1 Pseudoalteromonas sp. Z1A6 | reverse complement strand
TTTTTTATTGGAACTACTATGTATAAAAAGCTCTCTTTTTCATTACTACTGTGCTTATTTTTAGCTGCATGTTCAAAGCAGCCTCAACCTTATGAGTCATTTGAAGACGCACAAGTTGCTTTAAAAACTTTAAACATGGCACTTGTACAACCAGACGCTAAAAAAATCGATAGGATTACTAAAGAGCAATTGGTCTTTTCTGATGCGTATTTAGTTAAACGTCATTCTATTTATCAGAACCTAATGGGTATGGAGCTTAATCTCAATCAAATTGCACAAGTAAACTACTTGGTTATTGCAGAGCGCTTTCCTGAGCGCTATTTTAATTGGCCGGCTCAAGTAAACGTATTAAAAAACATGCTTGCTTTTGAGGGGTCAAAAAGTACGCCGGATAATATTATTACTTGGCTTAAGTTAACCCAAGATACGCTAGACAGTGCTAAACAAAGCAATTTAAAGCTGAATAAAATTGAGCTCACACTACTACAAAGCTATGTATTGAGTGCGATAGGTAGTAATGACGTTCAACCAGCGCTTAAGAGTCATATAAGAGCTTTTAGCGATTATTTAGCTAGTTACAAGCCTAGAGGTAGTGTTGGTCTGAGAGGCCTGCCAAATGGGTCACAGTGGTATCAGAGCAAACTCAATTACTTTAGTGGCGAAGTACATTCACCGCTAGAGTGGGTTACTCTTTTAAATGAAAATATAAAAGTATTAGATCGTGTTGCAATCGATAGTAAATTGTCTATTTCTCATAAAAAATCGTTTTTAGTGCAGTATCTATCGAATGAAAAATTAATTGAAGGGCTTGATTGGCAGGCTGATTATCACGACTTACCTGCAATGGCGAGTAATATGAACATGTCTGATAAAGATAAAACATTGATGCTTGCAATGATGGAATCAGATATTGGCATTCATTACCATGCGTGGACTTTGCCACAGGCAAAGGTAAATCTTATGAAACGCTTAGAAATCACCCAAGAAGAGGCTCAATATTTAGTTGAAGATATAATACTCTACCCAGGGCAATCATTTAGTTTTATACAACAAATTATATAATGATTTGAAAGTGCGCTTATTGTGCGCACTTTGTACACCGTTGAGTTGCGGGGTCTAGTTCAAGTGATTTGGCTGGTATTTTTTCTTCACAGTCGCAGCAGTAGCCATATTGCCCAATTTCTATTTGGCTGACCGCCGCTTCTAATTTAGTCATGCGACTGATCAAAAACGCATACTCAGGACCTAGCTTCTCTGCTGCACAGTCTAACCATTCATTGTTTGCTGTATTATCTAAAATTTGTATTAAATGCTGATGTGTAGGGTAGGCTGATTTAGAAAGCATAGTTAATATATTTAATTTAATTTGTGCTATTTCATCGTTTAGTCTTTTTTGATGATGCATTATCAGTACAACCTTATTAAATTGGCTTCACGTTATACTGATATTATCTAGAGGCTTTAGGTTAGCCGTTATGATTTGAATCAAGTTGCGGTGCTTTGGCGTATTTATTTAATACGCTTGCCACATCTTCTTTACTTTTTAAACGCCTGATTTCATCAAATAAATCGATCGCTTGCGGGTATTGGCGTTTAAGGTAACCTAGCCATTGCTTTGTACGAGAAGCAAAATACTTTTCATCTTTTGCAGGGTCTTGATGAATAGCAGAGTGGATTAAGTGATAAATAATATGCTCCCATTGAAGGCCATCATATTGTTCATTATTTACATGAGCTTTAATTTTTTTTGCTAAATCAGGGTGCGAAAGGGCGCCACGACCAAGCATCAAATCAGTACATCCACTTCGTTTTTGGCAAAGCATTGCGTCCTCAACTTGCCAAATTTCACCATTGGCAACAACGGCAATATTTTTATCTTTTATTATTGGTGGAATTTTTTCCCAATAAGCTGGCGGGTTATAACCATCACGTTTGGTTCTGGCGTGTATAGCTACACTATTTGCGCCTGCACTTACCACAGCATCAACAATTTCTTGGCTGTTACTGTCATCATCAAAGCCTAAGCGAATTTTTGCACTTACTTCATGTTTATCATCTACAGCATCTCGGACTGCTTTAATAATCGTATACATGTGGTCAGGATCTTTAAGCAGTACAGCACCCCCTCGACTACGATTAACGGTTTTTGCTGGGCAACCAAAGTTAAGGTCGACCCCATGAGATCCTAAAGCAATTGCTCTTACTGCATTTTCGGCTAACGGATTTGCTTCTTGGCCGAGTAATTGAACACGCACAGGAGTACCTGCTCGCGTAAATCCATTATTATGTAGTTCAGGGCAAAATCGATGAAAAACTTTATCAGGTAAGCATGTTTCAACCACTCTTACAAACTCGGTAACGCACAAATCGAACCCACCAATGTCTGTGAGTAATTGGCGCATTTTAAAATCAACGACACCTTCCATAGGTGCTAAAACAAGTTTCATAAAGTGATTAATTTTGATAAAAAACTGGACGCATAGTTTACCTGTAAATCACACATTGATAAATCTGTAATTACCAACCATATTTAATGTAGAAACCGCAAAAGTAAATATTATGAAAATAAATGAAAGTTTTTATTCTTGTACAGGTCTACTT
>NZ_WTKW01000468.1:0-2616 GCF_011378745.1 Pseudoalteromonas sp. Z1A6 | reverse complement strand
ATAAAATTTTTCTCTGAGCTACTAAGAAATGAATGGTTTTGGATCCCAACCTTAACGCTCGCATTTGCCTTTGCGAGTGTCATATTTAGAAAGCTTTTGAACATTGAAGATAATATCGCTTTTTTACTACAAACTTTAATTAAGTTTTTATTGCCTGTTTTATCAGTTATTTCTCTCGGTTTTTTAGCAACACTTCCTTTTACCGGACTCAATAAATTATGGGAGACCGGAAGTGGCAGTTTATTAGTAATGTGGCTGCAGGTGCTCACGTTGTTTTTTGTTAACACTGTTTATAAAGATGACTCATCAGTTCGCCCTTATCACATGCTCTTGCACCGACTCGTTTTTATAAGCGTTGCGTTACTTCCAGTTTATAGTGTTATTTCTGCCTATGGAATTTACTTACGGGTAGAGCAGCATGGGCTAACAGTAGATCGTTGTTGGGGCATTTTGATTTGGTTTTTATTGGCGTGTTTTTCGTTTAGTTATCTTGTTGGAATTATAACAAAGCGAGACAATTGGCTAGAGCCGCTTAGCAAAATAAATATTGTGATGGGGTGGGTGGTGCTCGTTAGTATGCTTGCTGTTAACTCCCCTTTATTAAATTTTCAAAGCTTATCTACAAACAGCCAAATAGCGCGTTTAGATGCAGATAAAGTAACAATAGAAAAGTTTGACTATTACTATTTTGAGCACAGCTTAGGTCGCCAAGGTTATTTAGCTATGCAGTTATTAAAACAGAAAATTGAAACGAGTCACCCAGAGCAATACGCTATTATCGATAGGATGTATGTAAATAATGAGTTTGCTTTAACGCTTGAACACACAGTCGATGATTTTATTGAGCGCAGTGTATTTTGGCCTTCACGAGCGCTAATACCTCAAGATTTAATAGAGGCTGTATTTTCTGATCAACATTTTTACGATCGTAACTCTTTAAAAGAACATACTTACTATTTCATTGGCATGGATTTAAACAATGATGATGAGCTAGATTTTATAGTGATAGACGAAAATAATGGAAATATGACCGCATATTTTTGGTTATTCGACATGGGTAAGTGGCGCTCAAGATATATGAATGTCGAAAATCCTGAAGAGATTAGATATCTTAAAAATATGATTGATAA
Organism: Pseudoalteromonas sp. Z1A6; assembly: GCF_011378745.1. Lineage (NCBI taxonomy): Bacteria > Pseudomonadati > Pseudomonadota > Gammaproteobacteria > Alteromonadales > Pseudoalteromonadaceae > Pseudoalteromonas > Pseudoalteromonas sp. Z1A6. The sequence goes on along the minus strand of NZ_WTKW01000468.1, from coordinate 1,486 downwards.
TAACGAATTATCTTTAGTTGAGCCTGAATATTCAAATCTAAAAATAGGGGATGTTGTTTTTAAAGTAAGGTAATACGTTGCTTTGTTTTTTATGCTACAGATCCTTAAACCTAAACTAATGATTATTAGTTTAGGTTTGTTGTTATTTTATGTACAGCGCTTTAATAGTGTGTTTATAAATCACCTGATATGATTTAGCCATTGGCCACTTAATTTAAAAGGCAACACAATGAAAAAGTTAAATAAATTAGCATTACTTAGCACATTAGCAGCCACCATTTTTGCAAGCCAAAGTGTGCTTGCAGCTATTTCGCCAGTAGGGCTTTGGAAAACAATTGATGAGGATACAAACCAAGCTAAGTCGTATGTACGTATTACCCAAACCAACGGTGTATTAAGCGGCAAAGTTGAAACCATTCTTAACCCTGCAAAACAAAACGATATATGTACCGAGTGCGATGATGAATTAAAAGACCAACCTATTCTTGGCATGACTATTATTAAAGACGTAAAAGCACAGGATGATGGCATCTGGGGAGACGGTGAAATACTCGACCCAACAAATGGCAAAACTTATACTTTACAACTAACCCCGCAAGAGGAAGGTAAAAAGCTTGAAGTACGCGGCTACATTGGCTTTTTTTACCGAAACCAATATTGGCTAAAAGTAGAGTAAGTTTTACTACTTATTTAATCACTGGGCGTTAAATAATTAAGTATTAACTGAAATCATTTTTGCGCTTTGCCTTTCTTACTCACTAAGCCAGCTATATTTAATTGGCATTCAATTTTGAGTAAATAATAAAGGAAAAAAGATGATTAAGTACATAGTTGCTTTAATAATGCTTAGCGCACTGTTAATAAGCGGTGGGGCAAATGCAAAGGATGATGCTGTAAATACGGGTTGGTTTAATAACACGGCTATTAAAGGGTACGACAGCGTTGCTTATTTTACGCAAAATAAAGCCGTTAAAGGCAGCGACAAATACACGTTTAGTTATTTAGGTGCCAACTGGCACTTTTCGAGTGAAGAAAACAAAACGACATTTGCAGAAAATCCAAAGCGTTATGCACCGCAATACGGTGGTTGGTGTGCTTATGCAATGGCTGATGAAGGTAACGCTGTAGGTATAGACCCAGAAGCATTTTATATTCACGAAGGTAAGCTTTACTTAAACTATAGCGAAAGCGTACAGCAAAAATGGTTAAGTAATTTACTACCGTACATTGTTATGGCCGATGGGTACTACCCACAAACAACCAATGTTATGACGTTTCAATAAATTACTCATATTGCTAGGGCGTGTTGATCTTTGTGGATTGAAATTTGTTCAATCTAGGGGCGATTAAATCGCGGCGCGAGGTTTGTAACCTAGTGGGCTAAGTAAAAACCGAGCAACAAAGAGTTGATCGCCCCTAAAAAGAACCCAGAGGGCAGTGCATGTTTGGCATTTATGCTGCGTTATCGCCTATTTATGGGGAATAA
>NZ_WTKW01000467.1:0-2619 GCF_011378745.1 Pseudoalteromonas sp. Z1A6 | reverse complement strand
TAAGTCGGGCTTTTTAATATTAATAAATACCGTTAAAACTGGTAGCTTGCGCCTGCAAAAAAGCGACGCTCTGGCGTGTTGTAGTAATACACTTGACCCGTTGTAAAATCAGTATTTGAATCAACAGCGTTATACTCTTTATCAAATAAGTTTTCTACACGAAGCGAAACTTCAATATGCTCATTTACTTGATAATTACCCGCTAAGTTCCAAAGCGTGTATGATCCTAAACGCGTCACAGCACCTTGTCGGTCACTACGATATTGCATGTCTAAGCTTGCATCAAAAGCACCAAACTGTTTTGCAAGTTCCCAGTTAAAAGTACGTTTAGCAACATTACGTAACTCTGCGCCCGTTTCTTCGTCTTCAGCGCTTAAGTAAGCAAAGTTAAGGTTGCTATCAAAACCAAAAAACTGCTGAGATAAGCTAAATTCAACCCCTTCGTAGCGTGCTTCATTTAAGTTGATAGGAAAGAAGTTAGAATCTAAAGATATCTTATCTTCAATATCATTTCTAAAAATAGCAACGTCAATACTTGCTATATCAAAATCTACATTTAACCCAATCTCTTGATTTAATGATTTCTCAGGCTCTAAATCAGGATTAGATGAAGGTGGAAAACCAGGAAAAGCCGGAAAGTATAAATCGTTAAATGTAGGTGCTTTAAAACCAGTGCTTTGGCTTATGCGGAACGTGGCGTCTTCAGATAAATGATAACCCGCAGCGGCTGTATACGTTGTTTCGTCGCCAAATTGTTCATCATCGTCTTGGCGAATTGTTAAATTAGCTAACACTTTTTCAGCATTGTAATAAGCCCCAACAAATACTGCTAATACATCACGCTCTTGCATATCATACTGCGTTGAACTGTGCGATACATCATCGTTGTACCAGTTAACACCACCGCTAATATTAAGCTCTTCAGATAATATATATTGACCGTTATAATCAAATTGCACACGTTTCGTTATAAAATCATTTACACCAAATGCTGAGGTATCGTGAGAATCATCTGTTGAAATAGCAATATCAATACTGTGCGATTGGTTAGTGTAGTTTTTACTCCAACCTGCAGAAAGCTGATAGTTTTTAAAATCACCTGTTTCCATAGTACTTGTGGCTGGACTAAAGCGACTGTCGTAATCTGCATAGCCTTCACTGTATTGACCTAATAACTTAAAGTCGCCGTAGTGTGCATCAGTATAATTTACTTTAAAACCAAGGTTTTTATTTTCATAGCCATCTTCATCTGGTGCTACGCCTTGCAGTGCATCAAAGTTATCTGTTTTTTCAAAGCCTGCATTAAATGCTGTTGTTATATCGCCTGATTTTACAGAGCCTGCCACTTGATAATTTTGGTAAGAATCAGAACCAAACGTAGCACTCACAGATAAGTTATCTGATTCACGCGTTATAATGTTAATTACGCCAGCAAGTGCATCAGAGCCGTAAACAGCCGCGCGAGAACCCTTAATAATTTCAATGCGTTCAATACTATTTAAAGGGACATTATTTAATGCTTTTTGACCAAGTGTTGCTGAGCCTGTACGTACACCGTCAATCAAAATTAGCGTATCGCCAGAGCCAGTACCACGAAGTGACACACCTGTATTTTGGCCAAAACCACCGTTTGGATTAACCTGAAAACCAACTCGCGTGCTTAATAAGGTTGGTAAATCGCGTACGTTGCTTGCTTCTATTTCTGCACGCTCAATAACATTTACACTTGCTAAAACGTCATTGATTGATTGCTCAAATTTATTAGCTGTAACGGTTATTTTTTCAATTGATTGCTCTGCGCCAGACACAGAAAATGAAAGCGCAGCAGAAATAGCAACGCCTAAAGTTGTTTTGTTTAACATGATGTCCCCTACCTTTGCCCACCGCAAAGATTTAAGTAAGTAAGATTGCATCAAGGCCGGTCTCCGGACTCAGTAAGCACATCAAAATATGCAATACTTTACCGTTGCGGGGGCAGTGTTGGGCTTGTAGTCATCATGAAAACGCACCAACTTCCCGATTATCCTGCTAAAAAAATCATTACATGAAGTGGCTAGCAAGCACCTTGAAAATATGTCGCTATTGTGAGTATTTTGTTTACAAATGTCAATGGACGTCTATACAGCTAAAAACCTTTAAAATGCAGTTAAGGGCTAGTATAGTTTGAAGTCACGCCATATTTATTAAGTAGCTTCTTAAGTTGTATTTGTGTAGTAGGTAAGCTTAGTATTTCATCCATTTTATTACTAGTGATCTTATTTGATTTAGAGTTAACTAAAAAGTGCGTTTTATAAACGGCATCTGGTACGTTACTTTTATAGAGTAAATCCATATTAAAAGTATTTTGATTTTTAAAATATTGGTAAGCAATATTATTTAAAACGCCTACTTCCGCGCGCTTTAATAGCAGCATTTTAACCACATTGAATTCATCAATGGTTAAACTTACTTGATGTTCCTCACTTAAAAATTCGGCATCTGTATTAAATCCAGCAAATTGATACGAGTACCCCAGAACCCCAACCTTTGTTAATGACGTAATGTCGTCAAAGTAAGCTTGCTCATTTGTATTTTCTTTAAGCGTATAAAGCTCATTTTTGGTAATGGTATAAAATTCGG
>NZ_WTKW01000466.1:0-2649 GCF_011378745.1 Pseudoalteromonas sp. Z1A6 | reverse complement strand
GAGTAAATTATTACTCCCCCGTTTTTATTTAGCGTACAGATTATTTAAGATCGAATCTATCGGCATTCATTACTTTTACCCATGCATTTACAAAGTCATGTACAAAACGTTCTTTATTGTCGTCTTGTGCATAAAACTCAGCAAGTGCGCGCAATATAGAGTTTGATCCAAATACTAAATCAACGCGTGTTGCAGTCCATTTAGTAGTGCCACTTTTACGGTCTACTATATTGTATAAACCTTTTTGAGTTGGCTCCCAACGGTTTGACATGTCAGTTAAGTTTACAAAGAAGTCGTTGGTTAATGAGCCTACGCTATTTGTAAATACGCCGTGTTCGCTGCCAGCATAGTTAGTACCTAGTACTCGCATCCCACCAATAAGTACCGACATTTCTGGTGCACTTAATCCCATTAATTGGCTGCGCTCTAGTAATAACTCTTCCGCTGACACTGCGTAATCTTTTTTCAGCCAGTTTCTAAAACCATCGTGTATTGGTTCTAGTACATCAAACGATTCTGCATCAGTCATTTCGTCTGTTGCATCTCCACGTCCTGGAGCAAACGGCACGTTTACATCAACACCGGCTTGTTTTGCAGCTTGTTCTACGGCTGCTGTACCACCTAAAACAATTAAGTCGGCGATGCTAACAGGTTTACTCAAGCCAGCCTGCACTTTTTCAAGCGCACTAAGTACTGATGTTAAACGTTCTGGCTCATTACCTTGCCAATCTTTTTGCGGTGCTAAACGAATGCGTGCACCATTTGCGCCGCCACGTTTATCAGAACCACGATAAGTACGTGCGCTATCCCAAGCTGTATTTATTAAATCAGCGGCACTAACACCACAATTTAATAATGTTGTTTTTAGATTGCTAATTTCGTCGTCTGTTAATGTGTAATCAACGGCTGGAATTGGATCTTGCCAAATTAAGTCTTCGCTTGGTACGTCAGCACCTAAGTAACATGATTTAGGGCCTAAATCGCGGTGAGTTAGTTTAAACCAGGCACGTGCAAACACGTCTGAAAAGTAGTCAAAGTCGTTATAAAAACGCTCAATAATTTTACGGTACGTTGGGTCCACTTTCATGGCCATATCAGCATCTGTCATCATTGGGTTTAAACGAATTGATGAATCTTCTACATCGACAGGTTTGTCTTCTTCTTTAATATTAATAGGCTCCCACTGATGAGCGCCTGCTGGGCTTTTAGTGAGTTCCCATTCGTAGGTTAATAAAAGCTTACAGTATTCGTTGTCCCATTGTGTTGGGTGCGTAGTCCATGCGCCCTCTACACCTGATGTAACTGTATCGCGGCCAATCCCACGTGTTGTAGTGTTATTCCAACCAAGGCCTTGCTCATGTACGTCAGCTGCTTCTGGTTCTGGTCCTAAGTTTTCTGCTTTGCCATTACCGTGCGCTTTACCTACTGTGTGCCCGCCTACCGTTAATGCAGCGGTTTCTTCGTCATCCATTGCCATACGCGCAAAAGTTTCGCGAATTTGGGCCGCTGTTTTAAGCGGATCAGGTATACCATTTACACCTTCAGGGTTTACATAAATTAAGCCCATTTGTACTGCGGCTAATGGGTTTTCCATGGTGTCTGGTTTATCTACACTTTCGTAACGACCGTCACTTGGCGCTAACCATTCTTTTTCAGCTCCCCAGTAAACGTCTTTTTCAGGATGCCAAATATCTTCTCGGCCGCCGGCAAAACCAAAGGTTTTTAAACCCATTGATTCGTATGCCATGTTGCCCGCTAAAATAATTAAGTCGGCCCATGAAAGCTTGTTACCGTATTTTTTCTTTATTGGCCAAAGTAAACGGCGCGCTTTGTCGAGGTTACCGTTGTCTGGCCATGAATTTAGTGGCGCAAAACGTTGATTACCTGTACCACCGCCCCCTCTACCATCGGCCAAACGGTATGAACCCGCTGAGTGCCATGCTAAACGAATCATTAAACCACCGTAATGTCCCCAATCGGCTGGCCACCAATCTTGGCTATCGGTCATTAAGCTTTTTACGTCTGTTTTTAGCGCGTCAAGATCGATTGATTTAAATGCTTCAGCGTAATTAAAGTCGCTATTGTATGGATTTGATTTGGTGTCGTGCTGATGAAGAATGTCTAAGTTTAGGGCATTTGGCCACCAATCAGTATTGGGATTAGACGTTTTAGTATTACTGCCGTGCATGACCGGACATTGGCCTGCTTTAGGGTTGCTCATTCTGGAATCCTTATAATAGAAAAGTAAAATACTTAATCAATCAGTATTGTTGTTTATGTATTTATAACTTTTTAAAAAGTAACGGTTATTTTTATTTAATCGGCTTACTTATTATTTAGTGTGCCTGCCTAAACACTTACGTATCCTTAATATAGGCGCATAAATTATGCTACGCCAGCCTCAACATACTATTTAAAACGATTGCTCCAATTTATATTTTTGATTGGCCTTTTGCTAATGATGTATTTAACAATAGCTTTGTAATTACATTCAAAATAATAGTAAAAATAAATCTGATGACGCTCGTGTAAGGTATTACGTAAGATAAAAAAAAATTAGTGAATTAACCTTAACCTTTTTACTAGACCTGTGATCGAATTGAAAAATTTCGGCGTAATGGTATGTGAAGGGTTTGAAAGTGGCTTTAA
>NZ_WTKW01000465.1:0-2653 GCF_011378745.1 Pseudoalteromonas sp. Z1A6 | reverse complement strand
GCCAGCAATACAATATTGCTGGCCTTTTAAATAATATCCAATTTTATTAATAACTTAACTTCAGCTAAACCCTAACTGAGTATAAAGCAGTTAAAAGCAATAACAGGCTTAAAAGTTGTAACCTATTCTTACACCATAAGTGCGAGGATTAGCATAGTCAGCAGCCGCTACGTTACCGCCAAAGCGAACTGTTCTAAGCAAAATAAGCTCATCACCTGCATTTTGAACATATGCGCGTATGGCCCACTCATTATCGGCCGAATACCATGCAATGCTGGCATCGTATTTTTGATAGCTATCTTGCGTACCAAACGAAAAAGGGAGATCGTTGGTCGTATACGAATCCGATAACTGAATACTGGTAGCAGGCACAATGCGGCCTTTATCACCTAAATCAAACTCGTAACTCGCCAATAAAGTAATGTTATATTTTGGGCTTAACTGCACTTCGTTACCGTCAAGTTGCAGTAAGTTATCTACGCCATTAATGGTCTCTCCGCCTTCTTCAAACACATTTGGCGTAACAAAGTCGCCATAAGTCGAGTCTGTAAACGCGGCACGTGCACCTAGACGCAATGCATCACTTGCCTGCCAATCAATTTCAAGCTCAAGACCAGCTGCATCAATTTCGCCCGCATTACCAAAAAACGACACCGCCGTACCGCCTACATTTTGAAAGCGAGTAGAAAGTAAATCTTCGTATTGGTTGTAATATAAAGAGGCGTTAAATCTTAATGAATTATCAAGCAGCATGCTTTTAAAGCCAACCTCGTAAGCCGTTACTGTTTGCTCGTCGTAGCTATTTTCGCCATTAAAAGCGCCCTGTGCATTACCCGCTAAAAAGCCTGTAGAAACCGTAGCATAAAGCAATTGAGAATTTGTTAAGTCGTGCTCTACGCCTAACTTCCACGTTACTTTACTCCAATCACCATCTGCGTCTTTAACTTCTAATTCTGAAAAATCGAGCGTGCTTAAATCATTAGTATTTTGACCGTAAATATCCCACTCACGGCTATCATTTGTATACCTTATGCCGGCTATACCGCGTGTATCATCATTAAATGCGTAGTTACCTTGAAAGTAAGCCGCCGCTGATCGCGTTTCTAACTGAATTTGGTTTAACCAAGGTGCATATTGAAGCGCTTGAGGCTGCGTTGTATCGGGTGCATTATCAACCACGGCTCCATAGCTCGCATTTAAAAAAGCGTTATCTAGGTCCTCTGAAAATAAGTAAATACCAGCCACCCACTCAAAATCACTTTCGTATGTAGAGCTAACTTGTACTTCTAACGAGTTAGTTTTAGATTCAATTGCATTACCATCTACAGTGGCTGCATAAGTCGAAAAATCACCATCGGTAAGGCGTGTTTCTTCGTAATCCATTGAGGCTGCAATTATTTTTAAATCAACCGACTCAAGCGACCAGTTTAACTCGGCGCTAATACTTACATCGCTTACATCGCGTGATGGCTGATAATCAAACTGCTGAGTAAATGGGTCTGACGACACACCTTGTGCAGTATCAAGCCCAGGCGTTGCTGCATTATCTAAGCCTGCACCAAAGCGACCACAATTACTGCCACACACATCATCGCGGCCAATTCGCTCAGTTAATGGTGCCGACAAGCTTGTTTTACCTGTCGCTGGGTTTATAGGTACACCTAAAATATGATAGCCAAATGCACCGCCGCCATTTGATTCGTCCTGCCATGTTTCTACTTTTACATTTAAATTTACATCATCGTTAAATTCAGTAAATATTTGGCCACGCAAAAAATACATATCAGCATCTTTTAAGCCTGCTGATTCATTAAACGAATTCTCTACGTATGGGTCGCGTATTTCTCGCACCCCAGTAAAGCGTACTGCGGTATCATCGGTTAAAGCGGCATTAAAAAAGCCTTCACCGCGTAAATGACCATAATTACCAAATGTTGTAGCCATACCGCCTTCGGTAATATCAAGCTCTGGCTTTTTAGCTATTACATCAATTGCACCACCAAATGAATTACGACCAAACAGCGTACCTTGAGGCCCGCGAAGTACTTCTACCCGCTCTAAATCTACAAAACCAGCAAGTGCTTGCCCATGACGAGGGCGGTAAACGCCATTAGAATAAAACGCAATAGCAACATCGTTAGCTTCTACTTGCTCTGTTCTAGCACCGCGCATGGCGGGGCGAGCATCACTGCCCGACACACCCGACTTTAAACCTGGCGCTAGGCTATCAAGGCTTAAAATATCGGTTATGCCATTTTCTAGTAAATCTTTAGCCGATACCGCAGTAACTGCCAAAGGCACCGACTGAATACTTTTAACCCGCTTAGTAGAGGTAACAGAAATAACCTCCAACTCTTTGTTAGGGTTTAACTTTGCTTCTTGTGAAAATACAGATGCTGAGCCTAATAACGCCGTATTTACAGCAGCAAAAATAAGTGTTTTACGTAAAATATTCGTCGTCATGAGATAAATTCTCCACCTGTTGAAATGAATTTTATTAAGCATCTGTGGGCGCTATGCCCCACCATCACATTTTTATTATTTATAATTATTAAAAATGCGACATTTAAATGGCTATTTTTTCGACTCATAAAAACTACCGCTTTTTGCATTCGAATGCAACAGCGATTAATGCAAATTTTACATGTAACTA
>NZ_WTKW01000464.1:0-2663 GCF_011378745.1 Pseudoalteromonas sp. Z1A6 | reverse complement strand
CATTATATTTAGTTCATCAAAACATAGGTTATGTAATAATTACAAAAATGATGAATGTTAACATTCCAAAGTTAGCGGCTGCATTAGTGGCTTTTATTGTCTCAGTGTTTTTAGCGAGACTTATGTATACTTATATTGAAGTTAAGCTAAGTAAATACGTTAAGCTTTATTTAAATAATAAACTAAAAGAGGCTAGAATATGAAAGTTACATTTTATGGTATAGGTTACGTAGGCTTAGTTCAAGCTACTGTGCTGGCGGATGCAGGCCACGATGTATGTTGTGTAGATATTGACGAAACGCGTATAAACAACCTAAAAAAGGGTATCATCCCTATTTATGAGCCGGGCTTAACACCTTTAGTTGAAAAAAACTTTGCTGACGGACGTTTAATATTTACAACCGATGCTAAGTTTGGTGTTGAGTTTGGTGATTTACAATTTATTGCAGTAGGTACACCGCCAGACGAAGATGGCTCAGCCGATTTAAAATACGTGCTCAAAGTAGCCGAAACTGTCGCTACTCATATGACGACACCAAAAGTAATTATTGATAAATCAACGGTACCCGTAGGCACAGCGGACAAGGTAAAAGCAAAAATACAAAGTGTGCTTCACGAACGTAAAAGCGATTTAGAATTTGCTGTTGTATCAAATCCTGAGTTTTTAAAAGAAGGCGCAGCAGTAAACGACTGTAAACGCCCGGATCGTATAATAATAGGTACTGATTCAAAAACAGCCGAAGAACAAATGCGTGAGTTATACGCACCTTTTAATCGTAACCACGAAAAAATAATTGTTATGGATATAAAAAGTGCCGAGCTAACTAAATACGCAGCCAATTGTATGTTAGCAACCAAAATAAGCTTTATGAACGAAATGGCTAATATAGCAGAACGAGTAGGGGCTGACATAGAAAATGTACGCCAAGGTATTGGTTCTGACTCACGTATTGGTTTTCAGTTTATCTACCCAGGTTGTGGTTACGGTGGTTCGTGTTTTCCAAAAGACGTGCAAGCCTTGGTACGTACTGCCGATGGCATAGGCTACGAATCACAAATATTAAAAGCGGTTGAAGCGGTAAATTACGCACAAAAAAATAAAATGTTTGAATACATTAGTAAACATTTTGATTTAGCAAATAATCCGGCTGCAATAAAAGGCAAAAATTTTGCAGTATGGGGGTTAAGCTTTAAACCAAACACCGACGATATGCGCGAAGCGCCTAGCCGTGTATTGATGGAGCAGCTTTGGGCTGCGGGTGCAAATGTACAAGCCTACGATCCAGAAGCAATGGAAGAAACTCAACGTATTTATGGATCTCGCGCAGATTTAAGCTTAATGGGTACTAAAGAATCTGCATTAAATAATGCTGATGCTTTAGTCATTTGCACCGAATGGCAAAATTTTAGAGCACCAGACTTTGATTTAATTAAATCACAATTAAACGAGTCAGTGGTATTTGATGGTCGTAACTTATTTGAACCTGAACGTATGGATAAAAAATCAATTAAGTACTATAGCATTGGTCGCGGTTTATCGATTTTAGGAGAATAAATAATGAACTATTTGGTAACAGGTGCCGCAGGATTTATTGGTAATTTTGTAGCAGAACGTTTATGCGAAATGGGTCACCAAGTAATAGGATTAGATAATCTAAACGATTACTACGATCCTGCATTAAAGCTAGCAAGACTTGAGCGCATAAAACACCTTACGCAATTTCGTTTTGTAAAAATGGATTTAGCCGACAGAGATGGCATAGCCAATTTATTTAAAGATGAAAAATTTGACCGTGTAATACATCTTGCAGCTCAAGCTGGCGTGCGTTATTCAATCGAAAATCCAATGGCGTATATTGATTCTAATTTGGTGGGAACAGCCACTATTTTAGAAGGATGTCGTCACAATAAAGTGCAGCACTTAGTATATGCATCATCAAGCTCAGTTTATGGTATGAACGAAAAAATGCCATTTTCAACAGACGATGCAGTCGATCACCCTGTATCACTTTATGCAGCGACCAAAAAATCAAACGAACTTATGGCGCATAGCTACAGCCACTTATATGATTTACCAACTACAGGCTTACGCTTTTTTACGGTATATGGACCGTGGGGTCGCCCAGACATGGCCCCGTACTTATTTACTGATGCAATATTAAATAACCGTGAAATTAAAGTATTTAATAATGGCAAAATGAAACGTGATTTTACCTACATAGACGATATTGTTGAAGGCATTATCCGCATTCAAGATGTAATACCAACGCGTAACCCTGAAAATAAAAACACATCGCCAGCGTCGAGTAAAGCGCCATACCGAGTTTTTAATATAGGTAATAACGAACCTATAGCGCTTATGACCTTTATTGAATCAATAGAAAAAGCCGCTGGTAAAGTTGCCGATAAAAACTATATGCCAATGCAAGCTGGCGACGTACCAGCAACATTCGCAGATATAGATAGCCTACAAAAAGAAGTTGGCTTTAAACCTAATACAAATATTGAATACGGTATGCAACAGTTTGTTAATTGGTATAAGAAATATAATTCATAAAAGAGAAAATAACGTTGAAAGGTATATATTTAATAAATTCACTTGAAGGCGGTGGTGCTGAAAGAGTATTTAGTAATTTAGTTAAAATTCAAAGCGAATCAGAAAT
>NZ_WTKW01000463.1:0-2689 GCF_011378745.1 Pseudoalteromonas sp. Z1A6 | reverse complement strand
AATTTTTACTCACTATTAACCTAGTTTGGTTAATAGTTTTTTGGCTGCTAGTTCAGAGCTTGCTGGGTTTTGACCGGTAATTACTAAACCATCTACTAGCGCTAATACGCCCCAGTCGTCAGTTTTTTGATAATCGCCGCCTTTTTTAATTAGCTCGTCTTCAACTAAAAATGGCACGATATCGGTAAGTTGCACTGCAGCTTCTTCAGAGTTAGTAAAACCAGTTACTTTTTTACCCGCTACTAATGCATTGCCATCGGCATCTTTAACATTTAAAAATGCAGCACTTGCATGACATACCGCAGCAACAGGCTTTTGCTCTTTTACAAAGCTTTCGATAAGTGAGATTGAGTCAGTGTTATCAACTAAGTCCCATAATGGACCGTGACCGCCTGGGTAAAATACAGCGTCAAAATCGCTAGATTTCACTTCACTCAACACTTTAGTGTTTGCCATAAGGGTTTGCGCTGCGCTATCTGCGTCATAACGTTTTGTTGCATCTGTTTGAAAATCGACAAGCGTACTTGTCGGATCAATGGGTGGTTGACCGCCAGCTGGAGACGCTAATGTTACTTCAACGCCTGCATCAACAAATGCATAATAAGGGGCTGCAAATTCTTCTACCCAAAAACCTGTTTTTTCGCCAGTGTTACCAAGTTCTGCGTGAGATGTAAGAACCATAAGTATTTTTTTAGACATTGAATATATTCCTTCTGATGATTTGAATTAGTTTATCTTGCTTACCAATTACTATATGCACTAAAAGAGCTTTAAACAACGATGATAAATTTAACTTTATTGATTTAATAATTGATACAATAGAGGGGTTGAATTTAAAACACGCTACGGAGCACATATGAAGGTGTCGTTTGAGCAGTTAAAGAGCATGGTCGTATTTGCGCAAATTGTAGAGCAGGGCAGCTTAACCGCTGCGGCTAAACAGTTAGGATTTACGCGAGCAGTAGCAAGTTATCATTTAAAAAAGTTAGAAACCCAACTTGAAGTCACTTTATTAAATCGCTCAACTCGTACCATGGCGCTAACTGAGGCGGGCATTGCTTATTATGAGCGTTGTAGAATAATTACCGAACAAGCTAATGCAGCTAATCAGCAAATAGAAAATATAAAGAGTGAGCCACAAGGTTTACTTAAAATTAGCTGCCCTGTGAATGTGGGAATGCAGCTAATTGTGCCCGCAATAAATACGTTTAAGCGCCAATACCCTAAAATTAAAATAGACTTACAGCTTACTGACGATGTGGTTGATATTATTAAAAATGGGTTCGATTTTGCAATTAGGGGTGTGGCACTGAGTGACTCCAACTTGCAAGCAACCAAGCTGACGACAATGAGCACTTGTATTTGTGGCGCGCCGGATTACTTTACACATTTTGGTAAACCTAAAACTCCTTTAGAATTGGCAGATCATCAATGGGTGGTTTATCAGCTAGGAAGTAAAACTTTAACACTTTCAAAAGATGGCAAAAAACACGACATTGCAATGCAAGGCGCCTTAAGTACTAATAACGCAGCTGCACGTACTGCCTTTGTAGAAGCGGGGCATGGCATTGGGCGTATTCCGCTTTACGATGCGTGGCCTAAAGTACAAGCTGGGCTACTTGAAATAATATTAGATGATTATAAAAGCAAAGATATTGAACTGTACGGGGTATTTCCGCCAGGGGCTGCGGGTTCTAAAAAACTACGATTATTTATTGATTACCTAAAAGCATATTTTGTAAAACAGCATACCGCCTTGGGTATGCTGAAAAGCGTTTAATTATTTTCGCTTTTAAAATATTTATAAAGCATTTATAAAATACTTATAAAGTACGGCTAAATAATGCAACCGCTTGTTGATACATATTAATTGCAAGGGCTGCATCGTATCGCTCACCTTCATCACGCATAAAGGCATGCTGGGCGTTAACTTCTTGCCATTGGTAATTAATGCCAGTGCTTACGCATTGCTGGTATATTTTAGTGCGACCTTCTTGTGGCACATGCGGGTCTTGTTTACCCCATATAAAGTGAATTTCGCCTTGTATATCAGCCATGCGCTCAAATGAGTTATTGCCAGCTTGTGCAGGTAATGTATTGCTGTGTATATCAGTCGCGTATAAACAAAATGCCGCATTAACTTCAGGGTTTAGTGCTGCTCTATAAGCTAAATGCCCACCAATACATACGCCCATTGCGCCTACTGTACCTGTGCAATAGCTTTGTTGTTTTATAAAATCGATCATGGCTTGCGTGTCACTATCATGATGTTCAAGTGGCTTTGCCCACTTATCTGCATTGCCTTTATCTTTACCTGCATCATCGTAAGCAAGCACAGTGCCTATAGGATTTAACTCGTGAAACACTTCAGGCACTAATACTACAAAGCCATGGCTTGCTAAAATAGCCGCGCTGCGTGCAATTGGGGCGGTTTGCTGAAAAATCTCAGAATAAAAAATAACAGCAGGGAATTGCCCTTGTGCTTGAGGACGGTAAACAGTGGTTCGCATTAGGCCTGTAGGTGTTGGCAAGTCTGCATTATGTTGTTGAATTATCATAAAAGCGCCCAGTTAAATAAAATTATATATAATGATATGGTAACTGAGCGCGATAAAATAAACGACTTTTGTTGTCGAGTATTTATACCAACCTGCATAAATCTTTGATCAATTTAACGAATTAAATTTCA
>NZ_WTKW01000462.1:0-2695 GCF_011378745.1 Pseudoalteromonas sp. Z1A6 | reverse complement strand
AATAAGTTTATCTGCTTATTAATTCACAGAACTGACATTATTTTGTAAATAGTAAAACGAATGTGCATTTTCTTAATTAAAGCCTATCACAAGGCATACGCTTTAAAAATAATACACGACCAAAAAAGCCAGCAACATGCTGGCTTTTAAGTCACTGCAAATAAATTAGCGAGGTAAGCTTGGGAATGACACTTCGGCCATATCGCGCATACAACGAACTACTTGGCAGCTATAACCAAACTCATTGTCGTACCATACATATAAAACAATACGGTTATCTTCAACAATCGTTGCTTGTGAATCAACAACACCTGCGTAACGGCTACCTACTAAATCGGTAGATACAATTTCCGTTGATGCGGTGTAATCAATTTGGTCACGTAAGTCTGAATGAAGTGCTGTATCGCGTAAAAATGCGTTTAGCTCTTCAACCGATGTACTTGTTGCTAAATTAAGGTTCAAAATAGCTAGCGACACATTAGGTGTAGGTACGCGGATTGCGTTACCTGTTAATTTGCCTTCAAGCTCTGGTAATGCTTTTGAAACCGCTTTTGCAGCACCTGTTTCAGTAATTACCATGTTAAGTGCTGCGGCACGGCCACGACGCTCTGCTTTGTGGTAGTTATCAATAAGGTTTTGATCGTTCGTGTACGAGTGTACAGTTTCAACATGACCATTATTAATACCAAACTTATCGTTTAGTGCTTTAAGTGTTGGTGTAATTGCATTAGTTGTACAGCTTGCTGCACAAACAATTTTATCTTCAGGTAAAATATCTTTGTTGTTAACACCATATACGATGTTTTTAATATTACCTTTTGCAGGAGCTGTTAATAATACTTTTGCAGCGCCTTTACACTCTAGATGCTGACCAAGGCCTGCTTCGTCTTTCCAAATACCGGTGTTATCAACAATTAATGCATTGTCGATACCGTATTGAGTGTAATCAACTTCGCTAGGAGAGTTGGCGTAAATAACTTGAATGTAGCTACCGTTAGCTTTAATTGCATTACGCTCTTTATCAATAGTGATTGAACCATTGAACGGACCGTGAATTGAATCACGACGCAGTAAGCTAGCACGTTTTTCTAGGTCGCCATCTTTACCGCCACGAACAACAATAGCGCGCAAACGTAAATCTGCATATGGACCTGATTTTTCAATTAATAAACGCGCTAGTAAACGACCAATACGACCAAAACCATACAATACAACATCGCGTGGTTCTTTCGCTGGTAAGTCAGCTATTTCTGCAAGTTCATCTTTTACAAATTCTTCTACTGAGCGGCCTTTAGCTGCTTCTGTAAACAAATAGCTGTATGCAAGTTTACCAATATCAATGCGTGCAGAGTTTAATTCCATTTTGCTGATAGCTTCTAAAAATGGGAAGCTTTCACGCAAACGTAATTTAGTGCCTTCAAACTGAGCAACGGTTTTGTGAGATTTGATAATATCTATAGTACTGGCATTTACGAGAGGACGGCCATATACAGCGATTTCGATACCACGATTACGGTAAAGTTTACCAATGATTGGTTGCATGCTTTCTGCGTAATCTTGGCGCTCTTGCCAACTATTTGTGTATTCTAACTCGTGAGATGAGGTCATTTTATTTACCTAAGTTTATCATTTTGAACGGATAGCCTTTAAAAATGCACTATATTTTGAGAGTAATGCACTTCAGGCTGGGCTATTCTAATTTAATCTGAAGTTATTCTCTACTGTTAGGCGTTAAATGATTGCGTTAGAATAACAAGGTAGATATTCATTTGGGGTTAAGGGATGCTTAAAAAAGCAAGTGTATTATTGGGTTTGCTAACGTTGACAGGGTGTGAAGAGCCCTTGACACTCGCACAAGTGTGCAAAGAAACACCTGGCTTTTGTAGCGACTTAAACAAAGACAGTCACTGCAAGGATGAGCGTTCTGATGTAATTATCAAACGTTACATAGAATACAAAGACCCTACTGATGAAAATAAATACCAATTACTCAAAGACTTTGAATCCTATAACCAATGTATAACTGTGGCTGCCAAAATTGAACATATTAAGTTAAAAGCTAAAAAAACGTCACGTATTGACGGTCAATTAACGAGCATTAAAGAAATGACTCGGTTATACCAAGATACCCAGAATACGAACCATCCAGGTTTGCTCTACTACCAATGGTCACGAAATAATAACCAAAACGCACTGACTAAATTATTGGCGATAGAAAATGACAAAAGTGTAACGCAAAGTGCCGAAATGCAATTTTTTTTAGCATCGTACTATATTAAGTTCGACGATGAAAAAACCATTGATTTGCTTTATAAAACTTTAGAGCTCAATAAAAAAGACAACGTACCGAATCCTGAAGTGTATACATCACTTATTAGTCTTTTTTATAAACATGATAAATTTAAGCATGCATATATATTTTCTAAAGTAGCGCAAATGTCGGGGATTGAAAATATTGACGTGTTTGAAATTGAGCAGCAATTAATAACGAATGGTAAAAGCTTAGACAGCCTAGATGTACTTGCAGAGCAAACATTTCAGCAAATAATGGCAGGTGATTTTGTATCTCCTCGAGAGTTTTAATTTATAATCGCAAAAATAACCTAATACCAATCTGTTTATATATGGGGTCTATTTAACGTTAAGGAAATTACGCTAGAACTAGGCAAAATTTTTGTATCTAGTTGTTCTAAAT
>NZ_WTKW01000461.1:0-2695 GCF_011378745.1 Pseudoalteromonas sp. Z1A6 | reverse complement strand
AATTATAGGTAAAAAACATAAAATTCAATACTTTAAACACTACTCTCCATAATCATTAGCAGATATTCTTTGAGGGTACTACGAGTAGATTTGTTACAGTAAAGTAGAGTTAATGCCAGATTAACTTCTATTGTAAAGCAAACAGTTTATCGGCACTTTTAGTGGTTTGAACGCAAAACACAAGGTTATACTATAACATTGTTGATTCGTTAATTTTGTGGTGTTATATTATATCACAACATAATAACCACGAACCAATATATCCATGACAAAGTTAACATTAATCTCCTCTGCTATTTTTTCTGTTTTATGTTCTCAATCAGCTTTGGCTGCAACCGTTACCGGTAAAGTAATGGATGATAAAAATCAACCAATTAAAAATGCCTCTATCCATGTCCATGGCAAAAACCAAAGCGTTAAAAGTAATGATTTAGGCGAGTTTGCTATCGATATAGATGCAAACAGCCAATTACATATTAGTAAAGACAACTACATAGACTCTCGTATTACTGTTACCGAATCTTCAAATAATCTGTCTGTGTCACTTAAACCAACATCGGTTGAAACAGTGGTTGTTTATGCCTCTGCACTTCATAAGAACAGCCTAGAAATGATTTCTCCTGTAAGTGTGCTATCTGGTGATGAATTAAGAAATAAATCTAAACCAACACTTGGCGAAACTCTTAAAGGTTTACCAGGCGTAAATGCAAGTTACTTTGGCCCTGTATCATCAAGCCCAATTATTCGTGGTTTAGATGGCCCTCGCGTTAAAATCACACAAAATGGATTAGATGCCAGCGATGCGTCGCGAATTGGCCCAGACCACGCGACATCAAGCGACAGCCTAGCGGCAGAGCAAATTGAAGTGTTGCGCGGTCCAAGTACCCTACTTTATGGCTCTGGTGCAATTGGTGGCGTTGTAAACGTGGTTGATAACCGTATTCCTACTAGCAATATCGACGAGCTTACAGGCGCTGCTGAATACAGCCACGATACGGTGTCAAATTCAAACACCGTAGCTGCAAAACTTGAAACAGGTAATGAAGGCTTTAACTTTCATTTTGATGGTACTAAGCGCAGCGGCGATGATTACCAAACACCGACCTTTACTATTGCCGACGATGATGGCGATGTTGAAACCGAAAGCTCGGTAGAAAATACTTTTATTGATAGCGAAACACTCAACTTTGGTACCAGCTATGTTGGCGATCACTTAACGATTGGTTTTTCTTACGGTAGCATTGATACTGATTACGGTATTCCTGGGCATGAGCATCATCACGATCACGAAGGTGAAACTGAAGAAGAGCATGCAGAACATGAAGATGAAGCTGCTGAAGAGCCAGTTTACGCACATTTAGAGCAAGACCGCTGGCAAGGGCTTGTAAGTTACGCTCTTCATAATAACTGGATTGAAACCATCAACCTACGTGTTGGCTATACAGATTATTCACACAGCGAAATTGAAGATGGCGAAATTGGTACTACTTTTAAAAATAAAACGACTGAAGCACGTTTAAATGTAGAGCATAAGTTTGCTGATTGGCACGGAATGATGGGCTATCACTACAGCGATTCTGACTACGATGCAATTGGTGAAGAAGCATTTACACCCGCGAGTGTAACTACAACTAACGCATTATATTTACTAGAAGAGCGTGAATTTGGCGACGTGACAATAGAGCTTGGTGCACGTGTAGAAGATTACAAAATTGAAAGCCAAATCACGGCACACGAACATAGCCACGATGAAGTAGAAATAGATCATAGCGACGAAGAAGCTATTGGATACAATAAAAGCTTTACCAATTTAAGCGCCTCTGCCGGTGCCATTTGGCAGTACAAGCCGGGTCATAGTATTGCGACAAGTATTTCTCACTCAGAAAGAGCTCCGCTTTCTGCAGAGCTTTTATCAAATGGTTTACACATTGCAACAGGTACGTATGAGCTTGGCCTTGGTTATAACATTGAGGGTAATGAAGCACATTTTGAGCCAGAGAATATCAAGCAAGAAACCTCAACAAACCTAGATTTAAGCTTTAGACGTTTTAGCGGTGATTTTGGTTACACCGTTAACTTTTTCTATAACGATATTAAGAACTTTTATTTCCAAGAAAATACAGGTTTAGTTTACGATGAAGAAGATGGTTTAGAATCAGCTATTGGTGCACATGACGATGCTGTTGCGGTTTATCAGTTTACAAGTAAAGACGCAGAGCTTTATGGAATTGAGTTTGACGCACATTACCAAGTAACCCCAAGCGCTATGGTTAAAGTATTTGGTGACTCAACTCGTGCAAAACTAAAAGACGACGAAGGCAACTTACCGCGTATCCCTGCCAATAAATTAGGCTCTGAGTTACAGTACGATTTAGGTGACTTACAACTAACGCTTACAGGTACTCATTACTTTGATCAAAACGATGTAACTGCATTTGAAACAAAAACGGACGGCTATACGTTATTTGATGCACAAGCTAATTACCAATTAGGTTTAGGCAGTGTAGATGCACAGCTTTATATAAACGTGGATAACATTACTGATGAGTTAGGCTTTGTGCATAGCTCATTTATTAAAGATAAAGCCCCACTACCTGGCAGAAACTTCCGCTTTGGTATCCGTGGCTACTTTTAATAGCTGACAAGCTCTTTAGTTTATATATTTAAAAACCGCATTTTATTAAGGCGGTTTTTT
>NZ_WTKW01000460.1:0-2704 GCF_011378745.1 Pseudoalteromonas sp. Z1A6 | reverse complement strand
AGTTAAAAATAAATGATGTGAAATTAGCATCAAAAATAAGAATTATTCTAACTGGGGAAAATTAGAATGAAATTAAAAAATAATGCGCTAAACCAAGCAATCAAATTTGCTTTAGCTACAACCACTGCAGGGTTGTTTTTTTCGGGTTCTGCTATTGCAGCAGACGAGCAACAGCAAACTAAAGTAAATAAAAACGTAGAGAAAATTGCCGTAGTAGGTACGCGCTCAGCTCCACGTTCAATCGGTGACTCACCAGTTCCAATCGATATTATTGGCGGCGAAGAATTAGAAAGATCAGGCAATACCGACATGCTTGAGCTTTTAAAAGGTGCCGTGCCATCTTTTAACGTACATCAAAATCCTATTAGTGATGCGGCCTCTCTTGTTCGCCCAGCTAACTTACGTGGTTTACCATCAGACAGCACATTGGTTCTTTTAAACGGCAAACGTCGTCATCGTGCTTCTGTAATTGCATTTTTAGGCGGTGGTATTAACGATGGCGCGCAAGGCGCAGATATTTCAGTTATTCCAAGCATTGCTATTAAACAAGTAGAAGTACTTCGTGATGGCGCAGCTGCACAATATGGTTCTGATGCCATCGCGGGTGTAATGAACTTCCAACTAAAAGACGCTTCTGAAGGTGGCAAATTAGAAATCCGCCATGGTCAATTTTATGAAGGTGACGGCGATACAACACAAGTGTCGGGTAACGTGGGTTTACCGTTTACCGACAATGGCTTTGCTAATTTAAGCTTTCAATATAAAACAGCTGATGCAACAAGCCGCTCAGTTCAACGTGCCGATGCCGCAGCACTTTCAGCTGCCGGTGTTCCTGATGTATCTTCTCTTGCACAAGTATGGGGCGCACCAGAAGTAAACGACGATATTACAATTTTTGGTAACGTAGGTTTAGAGCTAACAAACGATTCTGAATTTTACATGTTTGGTAATTACTCTGAACGTGATGTACGTGGTGGCTTTTACTACCGTAACCCGCAAACACGTTCTGGCGTTTACTCAAATGATGGTGGCGAAACACTACTTGTTGCAGATTTAACACCTGATATGAGCGCTAACTGTCCTACTATTGCAATAACAGATGGCAACGTATTAGATGATCCTGCTTATATAAATGGTGTAGCGAACAACCCAGATTGTTTTGCCTTTAACGAAACGCTTCCAGGTGGCTTTACACCTAACTTTGGCGGCAACATTACTGATACTTCTTTAACTATTGGTACTAAAGGGCGATTCACTGGTGGTTTCTTAAAAGATACTTACTATGACTTAAGCGGTACTGTGGGTTTAAATGAATCACGTTACTTCATCTATGACACGGTTAATGCTTCTTTAGGTGCGGATACGCCACGTGACTTCAGTCCGGGTAAATATGAACAGCTAGAGAAAAACTTTAACTTTGATTTATCAAAGGGTGTCGACTTTGGTTTAGCTTATGATGTAAACATTGCCGGTGGTTTTGAATGGCATGAAGAAACATTCACTATCATTTCTGGTGATGAAGAATCTTACACAGCAGGCCCTTTAACAGCACAAGGTTTTGGTATTGGCTCTAACGGCTTCCCTGGTTTTAAACCATCACAAGCAGGTGAGTTTTCTCGTCGTAACTATGCAGCGTATGTTGATGTTGAAGCACCCTTTACTGAAGACTTTTTAATGGGCTTAGCGCTTCGCTTTGAAGACTACGACAGCTTTGGTACTACAACTAACTACAAAGTAATGGCTCAATACCATTTAACTGAAGATTTAAATATTCGTGGTTCTGTAAGTAGCGGTTTCCGTGCACCTACAGTTGGTCAAGCTAACGTAAGTAACGTACAAACAAGCTTAGACAGCGGTGTATTACAAGATTCAGCGCTTCTTCCACCAACAAACCCTATTGCAGTGCAATTAGGTGGTACAGAGCTTGAGCCGGAAGAATCACAAAGCTATACACTTGGTGCTGTATACACAATCGGCGAGTTATTTTTAACGCTTGATTACTACAACATTCAAGTAGATGACCGTATTAGCCAATCAGATAAAATCAACTTAAGCCAAGCAGATAAAGATACACTTACAGCCGCTGGAGTTCCTAATGTACAAGGTCTTGCTCAGGTAAGCTTTTTTACAAATGACTTTGATACAACAACTCAAGGTATCGATTTAGTTGCAAACTATACTGCTGAACTAATGGGCGGTAGCTCTACATTTAGTCTTGCTTATAACTGGAATGATACTGAAGTAACTCAATTTAGTGAGATTACAGGTGCGTTTAAAGTTAAACGCTTAGAAGAAGATTTACCTAACCATCGTGCAACGTTCACATTGTCTCAACAATGGGAATCAGTTTCTGCATTTGCTCGTGCAAACTACTACGGCGAATACCAAGGTGTTCACGTTGATTATGATGCAACAGCTAAAACAGCAGATGCTGCAGTCACTATTGATGCTGAAGTAACTTACTTCTTAAATGAATCAGTTAGCTTCTCTGTAGGCGCTCAAAACTTATTCGACCAAGATGCTGAAAAACTTGATTTTGCAGATGCAACGGGTATCCCTAATAACAACTGGGGTGGTCAGTTCTACGAAACATCTCCGTTTGGTATTAACGGTGGCTTTTACTACGCTAAAGCAACATATACTTTTTAAACTATTTTCATGAAGAACCAAAGGCGAAATGTTAAAGACATTTCGCCTTTTTAAT
>NZ_WTKW01000046.1:0-17266 GCF_011378745.1 Pseudoalteromonas sp. Z1A6 | reverse complement strand
ATTTAAATAGCCCGCTAATTTAGCGGGCTTTTTTTTATTTGCTAGCTGCGCTTTATCCTAGGTAAGCATAAAAGTAATAACACTAATAAACCTGCCAATGATCCGCCACTTGAACCCGAACTACTTTGTTGCTTTTGTACTGTAAGAGATAACTCTTTAGCAAAAGTATCATTTGTTTGAGTATCAGTAACATTCAACGTTACACTAAATGCCCCGTCAGTTTGATAAGTATGCCTTGGGTTTTGTAAGTTTGATACTGCACTGCCATCACCAAAATCCCAACTGTAAGTATAACTATTAAAGCCGCCGGTTACTTGCGCATTAAATTGAGCGCTTAAATCATTTACTGTAACGTTTGCGTCTATGCTAAGCGGAACAGTTGCAGTTACATCAACCGCTTTAGTTTGCTCCGTGCCTTCGTTATCTGTCACTGTAAGCGTTACTTGGTAATCACCAGAGTATAAATAATTATAAGTGAGCGATTGCGTCGTTAAAGTACTTCCATCCCCTAGCTGCCAATTATAAGTATACGGTGCGACTCCACCTGTAAACGAAGCTTGAGCTGTTAATATTTCTTGGTTTATTTCATATTCAATTTCATTTACAGATAATGGCTCAACTAATGTAACTTGAGCTATAGCTACTTGCTGTGAAGTATCATTACTTGCCATAAACTCAACGCTATAGGTGCCATAGTCTTGATATTCATGAGTAGGCGTTAACTCTGTGCTTGAGCTACCATCGTCAAAACTCCACGTGAATTTATCCGCAGGCGTGAGTGCAAAACCTTCTATATTAAAATTAACGATTAAACCTGTTTTGGTAAAATTAATACCTTTAGTAACATCGTAATTAAGCTCTACTTCTATATCTTCACTATCAGCTGACTGGCTTATAATATTAAACCCAAAGCCAACCTGTGGGAGGGCAACGCCCGATGACTGTTGCGCTGAAAAGCTATAGTCGGTTTTATCAGTAAACTCTGTAATAGCAGATAAATCATCATCACCTAATCCAGCTCGCTGTGGATATAAACTAAAAGCAGCATCACGAATTTGAATTGCTGAAGCAGCCGGAGTTTGCGTACTGCCTTTATTTATCGAGCGCTGATCAGCATCTACCACTAATGCAAAACCACTACCTGGATGCTCTGTCGTGTTGTTATCTGCTTGAGATTCATTGCTATACCACAATAATAATCCCGGTGAGTACTGCTCTGCTTGCAAACTACTATCAACGCCTGTGTATGAACGCAATTGTAAATAGTAATGTGATGGCGATGCATATGTGTAACTACCTATTTTTTCAAAGCCATTAAACTCGGTGTTAATTTGATCTTGTGCATTATTTTGCCAAATTAAAGTATCACTTTGCACAATACGCATATCATCCACAACAAAACCATAATAATGTGTGTTCGCATCTGTTATGTATTCAATTTTTAGATCAATGATTTGCCCAGCATAGGCAGATAAATCAAACTTATGAGTTAAATAGCCGTTAGGTTGCTTAGCATCACTATTAAAAAATGAATCACCTGATATATACGGACCAATGTCACCATAGTATGGGTTAATTGCTTGCGTATAATTACTAGCAATAGGCTCCCCATTTACTTTTACCTGTACTAAATCATAGTCGCGCTCAATACTGTAATAAGCAATAAAGCTTAAAGTAAGTGCCTCAGTTGTGTTTGGTAGCGTTACTGTATTAACTAAGCTGTTACTAACATTGTCGCCCGTATTTGAATAGTATTGAAAATCGCCTTCTACTGGCGTTTTAAATTTTTCGAGTCGAGATGGCAGTGTTATTTTTATTTGGCTTTGTAGTTGTGAAGTACTCGCAGTATTAATTAATGTTTGCTGTGCGTTAGCATCTATCTCATCCATATCAAGCGTGAGCTGATTAACCCAATTACCCTGGTATCGATTTTGTAAATATTCAAGCGCATAAGGGCTAAACATAACAGGCTCTGAGCCTCGTGGAGAACCTGCCCAACTTCCTGTCGACATAACTGACCAAGACGCGACAGGCTCACCTACCGTGTTAGATTGTAAGTCGTATTCATCTAATAATCCCAAGTCATGCCCAAACTCATGTACCACCACGCCAATCCCAGCATCAATTGGATTAATTGTATAACCAAAGAGCTTTATATTGCTGCCTGCAATCTCGCTCGGCCCGCTACTTTCATCAAATACATAGTAGCGGTGCGACCAAATAGCGTCGGTGCTTAGGTAGCCACCACCCGCTTCCTCGCCAATACTTGAATGAAAAATCATTACATGGTCAATAATGCCATTGGGTTCGTTAATAATTCCATCGCCATCAATATCATCTAAATCGGTTAAATCATAATCGGCTAAATTAATATTAAATTGTGCAACGGCTTTTTCTACCGCTTCTTTGACTAAAGCGGGCGCATTTTTATCACGCGTACTGCCTTGGCGTTCACCATATGTTTTTGCATTACTATCAGCGGTTACCCAGCCATATACTTGCCCGTTAAAGTTTAAGCTATTACCAGACGCTGCTTTATAATAATCTGCAGCCGTTGATAAGCTTTGTCCATCAGGGCCCGCATAACCTTGAGTATTAAAAAGCATTTGCTGATAGTGTTCAGTTGAATAATCAGCGTAAAACATGTCGGTGTCTTGCTGTACAAGTCGATCATCGTCATGTTTGAGGTCAGGAAAATCAATTAAGATAGCTAACACTTTTACATCATTAACGCTTTGATCAGGCACTAGCGACGTTGAAAAAGCGGCTTGTTTTTTATTTGTGTTTGAAAAATCCGTAGAGGAAGATTTAAATCGCCTAAAGCCATTTTTAATTGAGTGATTGGCAACTTCTTTGTTACTCATATATGACTTAAATGAACTATCTAACTCACTAGAGGATATTTGGTCTCTTTTTTTAAGCCAATATAAAATACGTTCTTCGTTAGTTATACCAACATCATGCGGGCTTAAATTATTAGCCGCTACTATAGGGCTTAATAGCGTAGTTAAAAGCGCAATTAACGTCACTTTTTTCACTGTGTTTTCCTCAAACATAATTATGTAGTAATCATACCTAATAATAGAAATTTAAACATGCGATAAAAACATATAGTTAACATGTGCAATAAAAGTTAATGGTCTTTCACACTCTTTTATAACTAAAATCAAACACACAACCTAAAACGCATAATTTCTGCTAGTTAACTCAGTTAAATACAGTATTTCTGCAGATTTAAATTAAAAAAAGCTACAAAACGAATTTAAAATGCAAAAAACCACTTTCAAGGTTGACATAAGGGTTCAAAACCCTTAAAAATAAACCTATACAGAATTTTTAATTTAAAAGCAGTGTTTTGCTAAGTAGAGTAAAAACTATGAACACACAAATTAACCTTTTAGTCGTACTCGTACTGGTCTTAGTTATAAGCCCAGCGGGGATGTATTAAAAGGTGATACTGCTTTTTAAAAACCCTCGCACTACGCGGGGGTTTTTTTATGCATAAAAAAGCGCACAGAGGAATGAGGATGAGCAAACAAGAATATAATGGCTCTGAACTAGTAGTTCAGGCATTAAAAGAGTTAAAGGTAAAATACATATTTGGCTACCCCGGTGGTTCGGT
Source organism: Pseudoalteromonas sp. Z1A6 (assembly GCF_011378745.1). Lineage (NCBI taxonomy): Bacteria > Pseudomonadati > Pseudomonadota > Gammaproteobacteria > Alteromonadales > Pseudoalteromonadaceae > Pseudoalteromonas > Pseudoalteromonas sp. Z1A6. Next base: position 13,644 of record NZ_WTKW01000046.1, on the reverse strand, counting down.
TTTAGACTTATATGATGCACTTTTTCAGCAAGATGATATTGAGCATATATTAGTACGTCATGAACAAGCTGCCACACATATGGCTGATGGTTATGCTCGTGCTACTGGAGACGTTGGTGTTGTACTTGCAACCTCAGGCCCTGGCGCTACAAACTGTATAACGGGTATTGCAACGGCCTACATGGATTCAATTCCTATGGTTGTATTGTCAGGCCAAGTGCCTACAAGTTTAATTGGTGACGATGCATTCCAAGAAACTGATATTGTTGGCTGTTCTCGCCCTATAGTTAAACACAGCTTTAACTGTAGAAGTGCTAAAGAAATCCCAACAATCTTAGCTAAAGCCTTTTATATAGCCAGTACAGGTCGTCCTGGACCTGTTGTAGTTGAGCTTCCTAAAGATATGCTTAACCCTGCTATTAAGTTTGAATACGAATTTCCTAAAACAACAGAGCTAAGAACATACAGCCCTAATACTAAAGGGCATTCAAAACAAATTCGTAAAGCGGTAACAACTATTTTAGAAGCCAAAAAACTGGTTATCTACTCTGGCGGTGGTATTGTTATTTCAAATACGTCAGAGCAATTAACGCATTTAGTTGAGTCGTTAAATGCGCCCATTACCAATACACTAATGGGGCTTGGCGGCATATCAGGTGTACATCCAAACTTTGTAGGTATGCTAGGCATGCACGGTACGCTTGAGGCTAACAAAGCAATGGCAAACGCCGATGTGATTTTAGCGCTTGGTGCTCGTTTTGATGATCGAGTAACTAATAACGTTAAAAAGTTTTGTCCAAATGCCACAATTGTACATGTAGATGTAGATCCAACTTCAATTTCAAAAACAATCAAAGCGCACATACCGGTTGTAGGTTGCTTAGCAACAGTACTAGAACAACTACAAACGGGTATTGATAAAAGCCCAATTAAAATAGATCGAAGCGCGCAAGAAGATTGGTGGCGCCAAATTATCAGCTGGCGTGAACAAAAATGTTTAAGCTACAACACAGATGGCGACAAAATTAAGCCACAAGCCGTAATTGAAGCTGTTTATAAAGCCACTAATGGCGATGCTTACGTAAGTTCTGACGTTGGTCAGCACCAAATGTTTGCAGCGCAATATTACCCATTTAAGCATCCTCGTCAGTGGATAAATTCAGGCGGCCTAGGCACTATGGGCTTTGGCTTACCTGCTGCTATGGGCGTAAAATTAGCCTTTCCTGATAAAGAATCTGTATGTATTACGGGTGATGGCTCTATTCAAATGAATATTCAAGAGCTATCTACCTGCTTGCAGTACAACCTAGCTGTAAAAGTTGTATCACTCAATAACCGCTCTTTAGGTATGGTACGCCAATGGCAAGATATGGTTTACGGCGGTCGTCATTCATCATCTTACATGGACTCACTGCCTGATTTTGTTAAGTTAGTTGAAAGCTACGGGCATGTAGGCATACAAGTAAACACACTTGATGAGTTACAACCTGCTATCGATAAAGCTATGAGCATAAACGATCGTTTAGTCTTTTTAGATATTCTTGTAGACGAGAAAGAACATGTATACCCAATGCAAATCAAGTTAGGTGGCATTGATGAGATGTGGTTAAGTAAAGGAGTAAAAGCATAATGCGTCGTATTTTATCTATTCTATTGGAAAACGAACCAGGTGCACTGTCGCGTATTGTTGGGCTTTTTTCACAACGTGCATACAACATTGACAGCCTAACTGTTGGCACAACTGATGATCAGTCGTTATCACGTATTACCATTACCACCATGGGTGATGACAGAGTGGTTGAGCAGATCACAAAGCAAGTTAACAAATTAGTCGACGTGCTTAAAATTATCGATTTAACAGAAATGAGTCACATTGAGCGAGAGTTATTGCTTGTTAAGGTATTTGCTCAAGACGAGACGACTCGTGCAGCGGTTACCCGCGTAGTTGATGTGTTCCAGGGTGTTATTTTAGATATGGGCCGGCAAAGCTATAGCCTGCAACTAGTGAGCAGTACAGACAAAATAGAATCGTTTTTAGACACACTTCGCCATGAAACCGATATTATTGAAGTTGTACGTTCTGGTGCTGTTGGCATTGGCCGAGGCGATAAAGCCTTAAAAGCATAAATTTATAATATAAAGGCATCAATTGATGTCTTTATTAAACATAAAAAAAAAGAGCTAAATAGCTCTTTTTTTATTTTAATTCGTTAAACCTATTAAGGGTTTACTTGGTCTTTAAGACCTTTACCTGCTTTAAAGCTTGGGATAGTTGCCGCTGCGATTTGGATCTCAGCACCCGTTTGTGGGTTACGGCCAGTGCGAGCTGCACGTTCTTTTACTGAGAAAGTACCAAAACCAACTAATGCTACTGAATCACCTTCTTTTAAAGAAGAAGTTACAGCACCTGTAAACGCGTCAAGAGCACGAGTAGCAGCGGCTTTAGAGATTTCTGCATCAGTAGCAATTTTTTCAACTAATTGAGCTTTATTCATTGTTAGATTCCTATTCGTTATTATTTTGCCTTCGCAAAACCTATCTTTATGCATTTTTAAAGAGTTAGCAACAGCAAATTGCATTTTTTGCTTAAATTCTTAAAAAATGAGTAAAATTTAAATAATTCTCGGTAGAATACAGCGTGTTGGGTTAACAAAGACTTAATTTGAGTACAATTTTGGCGCAAGTTAAGCAACTGGGTAAATAAGCTATATTTTTTCGATAACTAAGGTCACTTCCCCGACCTCGACTCCAAACTTAACAATAGATGTGCGGTTTATCAAGCGCGATTGTGTAACCAGGTACATCCAATCGTCAAAATTCACTTCTAAAGTACTGCCATCGTATGGAAGCTCTACATCATAATTCCAATGAAATACGCTGCCGTCACTTTTGCCTTTTGCTGTACCTATAACATCAGCTGCTGTCCCCGTTAAACTATTGTCTTCATTTAACGTTATTTTCCAGATTCGCTTTTGGGTTTCGCCATCATCATAAATAAAGTCTTCTTCAATAACGCCCTGGTTACCGTCCCAAGTCGCATTCATATCTACGACAAGCTTTCGGGTCAATTCGCCTTTAAAGTCTTGTACAACACCATAGGCTTTCAAATTTCCGCTAAAAAACGTTTTAAAGTCGAAATTTGGCGATGTATTTTTATAATGTTCAACATTTGGTGCCGAACAGCTAATTAAAAGTAGAGCCGAGAGGCTCATAACAGCTGCTTTTAACGTGTTTAATATGTTCATATTAATTCCCTAATAATTGCTTTCGTAGTTTTGGCTCAGAGGTTTTTTCATCAAGCCAAATAGCTAAAAAGTCACTCGAAAATTGAGGTTCATCAATTTCACCCATTTTTTCATCATTATGATAAAAAGTGCTCATACCTTGCTCATTTGTCACCAATGTTAGTGAGTCACCCTTTTTTATATCAGGCCAAATAGACAACAATTTACGGTCGTATTTATCTGCCAGCCCTGCTTTTCCAAGATGTTGCCACTGCTCATTTGTTGCTTTTACTATTTCTTTAGCGTCAAAGTCACGTAAATAGGTAAGCTTAAACTTAACAGGATGTGTTCCTGCGCTGTAATTACCTGAAGGGGTAAATAGCACAGCGTCATATACATCCCAAAATAAATACTCCATTCGTGCTTCGCCTACTTTATTAAATTGTGTGTTAGCTAAAACAATTGAAGTGGTAAGCAAATAAAAAGTAACTGCCTTTAGTAAAAATTTCAAAATAAGCTCCCTTTGAGTCAATGGGTAATGTTACGAAATAGAAATTGTGGAAGATCAGCGATTGATGAATAACTTGATTTTTTGGTTTATAAAAAGAATAACAGTAAACACTGTAGACCAAAGCGCCCCGTAAACGAGCCAGAATTGCCATAAAGGTAAACCTAAACTTATTACTTCAAAGCGCGCTCCAGCCCAATAACTTGCTGGTGCAAATGCCATACATACCAAAAGAGCCTGCCAAAGCTTTAATTTACTCAAAAAAACCATTGAGGTATTTAAAGAAAGTAATAATGCAGCCCATAAAAACACGAGCCATAGAGGGAAGGGATAAACTTTAAATTCTAACAAGCCTAACTTTACCGCTATAAATTCTAACAATAGTGCTAAAGGTAGGGCTTTAATTAATAGTAAGGAGTCTTGTTTTTTCTGCTTTGACAAACAAAACATTAAAACAATAATCAAGCCACTAAAAAGTAGCGAATTGGCTTCAAGCAGCAGTGATAAAAACCACACTGCTTGAAATAAAACAAAATTAGTAACCGAGCGCAATATCATCGTTATCACTAGTAAAACGAGGTTTACGCGCCATTAAATGTACTGTACTTGTTGCTCTGGCTCTAAACGCACCTTCACAATAAGCAAAATAAAATAACCATAAACGATAAAAGCGTTCATCAAATTTAGAGCGGTCTAAATCAGGCCAGCTTTTTATAAAACGAGTTCGCCAATCTGCTAATGTTCTTGCGTAGTGAGCGCCAATATCATTAACAGTATGGATAACCATATCGGTATTATTTTTAATCTGCTCACTCATTTCGTTAAGCGATGGCAAACATCCGCCCGGAAAAATATACTGCTGAATAAAGTCAGAGTTTTTTAAGTAGTGCTTATAACGCTGATCGCCAATAGTAATTGCTTGAATAAGCATGGCGCCATCGTCTTTTAGGAGCTCACCACACTGAGTGAAAAAGCTCGGCAAATAATCATGACCAACCGCTTCTATCATTTCAATAGAAACAAGCTTGTCGTATTTACCTTTTAGTAGTCTGTAATCGAGCTTAAGTAATGTTATTTTACTTTCAAGACCAAGTTCAACTATCTTGTTAGCTACATAATCATGTTGCTCATCAGATATGGTTGTTGTTGTTACATGGCAATCGTAATGTGTGGCAGCATATATAGCAAATGCCCCCCACCCTGTACCAATTTCAATTACTGAATCATTTTTTTGAAGCTCAACTTGCTCACAAATGCGTTTAAGCTTGTATTGCTGAGCCTCTTCAAGTGTGGCTTCTTTTGTAGGATATACAGCACTTGAATAGAGCATTTCTTTACTTAAAAATGATTCGTACAAATCATTACCTAAGTCGTAATGAGCAACAATATTTTTCTTAGAACCCGATTCTGAATTTTTGTTTTTTATGTGATTAAACCGGTGTGCGATATTACTAAAAAATGCGAATTTTTTTTCAAACTCATCAAGTTGCTTTTCATTTATAGCAAATATCTCAATGAATGAAGTTAAGTTGTCACAAGACCAATGTCCCAAAATATACGCTTCGCCAGCGCCAACGCTTCCAGATAACGCAAACGCTTTATACATAGCTTTATCATTAACTGTTACTGTTGCTTTTAACGCAGACGATACATCACCAAAAACTGTACGCTCATTTCCTTCAATTAAAACAACTTGACCTGTTTCAATTGACGAAAAGGCTTTAGTCACTAATTTTTTATATATATTAGTTAACCAACTAGTGCTTTGTTCGCAATTTAAGCTCGACACTTTATCCATTAAAATACCTATTAATTGTCCTGACTACCTATGTGCTTTATGGCTTACCTGAGTGACCTAAAAAAGGCACTCGCTTTATAAACAACTTTAATGCTTGATAATAAATACCTTTGAAAATAGACCATGTCATGGCCGGAAAACGTTTAAACAACTTATTAATCTCTTCGTTAGTGAGTTCTTTACGTTTCAAGCGAAGTGTTGCATCAAATAATAACTCTTCATTTCGCTTATTTTCAATGTGTATCAATGTTTTATCAGGCGATTGTTTAACATGCCAATGATAGTTCATATCCAGATTCATAAAAGGTGATACGGAAAAAACCTTCTTAAAGTTCACTTTTTTTTCTAAAGGGACTAAATAATAATGACGTTCGTTCCATGGTGTATTACTCACTTCAGCTATCATGTACTTAAAACGGGTGTCGTTGTGGCCAAAAAAGTAAAAATTAACAGGGCTAAAATACACACCAAAACAACGAAACTGCCCTAACATGTAAATATGAGAAAAGATTTCAGTAATACCTAAATTGGCAAGTTGATCATGCGCACGCTCAATAAGAGGTCGTTTAGCAAGTTGTGAAGTGTCTTTAAGATAATCAGCTTCATTAAATTTTAACGCTTTTAAGCCTGATGTACCTATGTGCTTATGCACACCATTTAGTTGTTGAGGATTATTTAAATCTACCCACATCATATACAAAGGGTAACTAAAACGATGTTCTTTAACAGCAAAACGGCGATGTTTTACATCGCCTAAATACACTGCACTAGTCAAATTCGACCCCAAGTTGCTTGGCTACATCTACACCACTGTGTACGCCATCTTCATGAAAACCATTGTACCAATAAGCACCACAAAAATAACTATTGTTTTGTCCATCAATACTGTGTTTAAGCTTTTGAGCAGCAATTGACTCTTGGTTAAATACAGGGTGATGATAAGTAAACTCGCGCAAAATTTTACTCTGGTTTATTCCTTCAAGATGATTAAGCGTTACACAAAACTGTGTATCCGATTGTATACCTTGCAAAATATTCATTTGGTAAGTAACAACAGCTGCTTTATCAGTGTTGTTATTAAGTAGGTAGTTCCAACTTGCCCATGCCGCTTTTCTATCAGGTAAAAGGTTTGTATCGGTGTGCAGCACAACTGAGTTCTCAGTGTAAGCTATTGCACCCAATACTGACTTTTCTTGCTCAGTCGCATCACCAAGTAGTGCAAGCGCCTGATCTGAATGACAAGCAAATATTACTTTATCAAACTTACTTAATTCACCATTGGCAAACTCTATTGTTACCTCATCATTTTGACGCGTAACAGATTTAATATCTGTATTAAGTTTAATTTTATCAGCAAAGCCTCTGATCAGTGGCTTAATATACTGACGAGAGCCACCTTGTACTACATACCACTGTGGTCTGTTTGTTACATCTAAAAGGCCATGATTAAAGAAGAACTTAACAAAAAATTCAACGCCTACATTTTCCATTTCTTTAATACTGGTAGACCATATAGCCGCGCCCATCGGAAGAATATAATGGTATTTAAAAAAGTCATTAAAGTGATTGTCACTAAGCAGTTGCCCTAATGATTGATCAGACTGGTAATCATCTTTTTCATGTAGTGCTTTACACAGTTTGTTAAACCTAACAATGTCGTACAATAATCGCCAAAACTTAGGTCTAAAAATATTACGACGCTGTGCAAACAGGCTTGTAAACGTATGGCCATTGTATTCAAAGCCAGTGGCTTCGTTATGAACACTAAAGCTCATCTGCGTTGTTTGTTTATCTACACCAATACGCGATAGTAACTTTTCAAAGTATGGGTAAGTTCTGTCATTAAATACAATAAAGCCAGTATCAATTGCGTATTTTATGCCGCACACATCAACATCAACCGTTGCAGTGTGACCACCTATATAATCATTTTTTTCAAATACGGTTACATCGTAATGTTTATGAAGCAAATGCCCACATGTTAAACCAGATACACCAGTTCCTATTATTGCTATTTTTTTCAACGGACTAATCCTTTTGCGATTTTAAGCCAAATCGGGAGTGGTAAAATACGTAATGCTTTTAATATAAGTGTAAAACGGTACGGAAAGTGAACATCTTTTCGGCGCTTATGTATTCCCTTAATCATATAATCTGCGGCTTTTTCAGCGGTAACGGCCATAGGCATCGGGAAATTATTTTTATTAGTAAGCGGAGTTTTCACAAAGCCAGGGTGAACTAAAGTTACATCAACATCATCTAAATCAACAGCTAAGCTTTTTGCTAAGTAACTTACACCCGCTTTTGATGCACCATAAGCTTCTGAACGAGGTAGCGCAAGATAGGTAACACTTGAGCTGACCAAAACAAGCTGACCACCTGAATTTATTTTAGGAAGTAGCGCCTCAAGGCAATACCCCATAGAGAGTAAATTTACGTTTATTACACGTTCAAACAATGCACTATCAAAATTTCGGGCGTCATCTATATATTCACAGTTACCCGCGTTTAAAATAACACGGTCAAAATGAGGAAAGCCAACTGTCGACTCTTTAATATCTTGCAAATTAGTTGCGTCAAATTTACATGCTTGAATATTGTCGTATTTAGCAAGTTCAGCGAGCTTTTCACTATTACGGCCACAAGCTATAACAGTGTCTCCCAACTGCGCATATTTAATTGCTAACTGCTCACCAATACCAGAAGTAGCACCCGTTATAAGTGTGATCATAATTAACCTGCCCTTTTATCAATTAGCTTTATAACACTACCAAGTAAAGGAATATGTTTGTACAGCAACTCGCCCACATTAAAGTAGTCTCTGTGCTTGATAATTTTGCCATTTTCAAAAATAAGCTTGCTATGACCTTCTACCGAAATAGTTTTACCTGATGAAAGCTTTGGATGTGCATAGTGCATAGTCCAATAGATAAAAGCATTGTTGCCGCTATCAAACGAATCATTAATATCAAACTGACAGTGCTTAACATTGCTATATAAGTTAGCAAAGTACCTGCGCAATTCTACAATGCCATTAATTTCATGCATCGGGTCTATAAACTGTATGTTGTCACAGTAAATATCACTCAATAAATCAAGATTAGTGCTATCAAGCTGTTGGTATATTTCAACAAATTTATCTACTGGTAACTGGTTATCCATATCACACCTTAAATGCAGCAAGTGCACGTTCTCGTGCCGCTTTATGATCAACTATTGCTGGCCAGTAACATTCCTTACCTTTACCTATTGCGGCTAAATAAGTGTGTGGAAAATGAATGTGTTTATCTGGCACGTTTTCAAGCTCTGGCAAATACTTACGGATAAACTTGCCAGTTGGATCAAAGCGCTCGCTTTGTCTGATAGGGTTAAAAACTCTAAAGTAAGGCTGAGCATCACACCCGGTACTTGCAGCCCACTGCCAGCCACCATTATTTGAGGCTAAATCGCCATCAATTAGGTGCTGCATAAAAAAGCGCTCACCTTCGCGCCAGTCTATTAATAAATGCTTAGTTAAAAAGCTCGCAACAACCATACGTAAACGATTGTGCATCCAACCGGTTTGCTTTAGTTGTAGCATTGCAGCATCTACTAACGGGTAACCTGTACGCCCTTCACACCATGCTGTAAATTCATTTTCGCTTTTACGCCACACTACGGCGTTATACTTTTCGTTAAAGTTATCACCGCGCGAAAGCTTCGGAAATTCAGCAATTAAATGCCTGTAAAATTCGCGCCAAACAAGCTCGTTAATCCACGTAAACGTTTTACTTTTTGACGTAGTTAAAATATCAGGATAACGCTGCTGAATATTAATAAGCAGCTGTTTTGTGCTTACAATACCAAGTGCTAAATACGGGCTTAAACCTGATGTGCCTTTTACGCTGGGTATATCACGCTGATCATCGTAGCTTGTAAGTTTGTCACATATAAAGTTATCGACCACAGTAGAAAGTGTTTCGTCGTCAACCGGCCACTTATCTGAGCATCCATCACTTTTTAGTAAGTCGCTTTCATCAAATTTTATTGAATCAGAAGTTAAAGGCCATTGAGGCAAACTAAAGTGTGTATCTTGATACTGCTTTAACCATGCTCGCTTAAATGGAGTAAACACTTTATACATTTCATTACTTTGATTTTTAACCGTTCCAACAGGTGCAATTAAATCACCTTCGTACAAAGTAAAAGTAATAGAAAGCTCATCGCATTCGTGCAAAATTGCTTTATCGCGGTTTACTTCATTAAGCTCATATTCTGTATTAGCAATTACGTGTTTTACATCGTTTGATTTACAAAAATCAATAAGCTCACGCGTACAATCAGAAAAGCTAGGCGCTTCAATTACATGTAAAGTAATGCCGTAATCAGCAAGCTGAGATTGAAGATAAGTAACTCGGCGCTTGAGTAAGTCAATCTGAATAGGCGCAGCTTGGTGCTGTTGCCACTGTTTTTCAGACACAAAAAAAATGGCGTGTTTAGCGCCATTGTTTAGCGCTTGAATTAACGCTTCGTTAGAAAAAAGGCGCAAATCGCGCCTAAACCAAAATAATGTATCCATTAAATACCAAATCGTAGTTTTAAATCGTGAGGGTAAGGGTTAAAAAACACTTGTTTTTCAAGGTACTCATTCGGGTGAACCTTCAAATGATGTTTTAACAAGGTAAGTGGTACATACAATGGCACCAAACCTTCGCGGTATTCATCTATCGCATCACGAAGTTCTTGTTTTTCAACCTTCGATAAATCAGTTTTAAAGTAACCTTGTAAATGCATTAGCGTGTTGCAATTATTTCTGCGAGAAGCTGGCTTTTTAAGACCCGTCATCAAACCTAAAATATATTCATCAGCAACTGCATTTATATCGTCACCTACATAAGTCCCCAGCAAGTTACCCAAATCACGATAAGCTTGATAGTTATGAGCCATCAACAAGTACTTATACTGAGAGTGAAATTGAGTAAGCTTATGAACCGTAAGCGGCTCTTGTACTAATTTTTGCCAGTTTTTAAATACGTAAATTCTCATTACAAAGTTTTCACGTAAATGCATGTCGTTTAAACGTCCGTTTTCTTCACATGGCAATAATGGATTGTGCTTCATTATTTGCTCCGCAAAAAAACCAACGCCTTCTGAGGTATTACCTGTTCCTGCTTCATTGTATATTTTAATGCGCTCCATGCCGCAGCTTGGGCTTTTTGCACAAAATACAAACCCGCTTAATTCTTTAGCTTGTTCAGTTGCAACTTTTTTACCATATTCAGTAAGTTGTTGGCCTACTTCGCCGGTGCCATCTGGGCGGCATACTTTAATAGTATCGCCCACTTTAACTTGGCGAATAGTTGGACGAGGTATTGGTAAACCTACTGCTACCTCAGGACAAAACCGTGTGTATTCAACGTGTTTACCTAGCTCGTCCATACAAAAATTTGACTTTTTATGTCCTGTGTCAAATCTAACTTTTTCGCCTGCTAAGCAGGAGCTTATACCTATTTTTATTATATCTGTATGCATATATTCTCTTAGTAAATCAAATTACCTATTGGATTTAGTAACTTGCTGAAGCCCTTATTAAAATGTAGCGCACTACTGACAACTGTAAAGCATAAACATCCATCTTTCGTTAAAGGTGTGTGTTGATGACTACCATCTTGCCAAATAAAGTCGCCTGGTACGTAATTACCGTCTTCATCACTAAACTCACCATCTAGTAGTAAAGTAACTTCAAATCCGGTATGTGTATGCTCAGGAATTTCACCACCCGCATCAATATGTAGCAAGCTAGAACGCAGTGCTCCATCATCAAGCGAAACGCGAGATCGTGCCAGTTTACCAACTTGTGTAAATTTGCTATGAGAAATACGTGTTAAAGCACGTGGAAGTTGGTAGTCATGCTCATTCACTTTAATAGATACAGGCTCTACTTCGTAAACTTCATCGATAGAATCATCAGACATGATCATATCGAGAACGTTTAATTCAAATTCTTCAAGTAATTCAGATTGCTCAGTTTGAGGTTTCTCAAATTTGGCAGGCTCTTCACTAAATAATGCGTCCGCATTACTTGCTTCAATTTTGGCTACTTTAGCTTGGCACACAGGGCACATGTCTACATGTATAGATACGGCTAAACTTAGTGATGTAGCAAGTGATGCATCGCAATACTGTGTCAGTAAAGTTTCACTCGGGTGATGTTTAATCATGCTGATCTCCCATTTCATTACGTAATTTTTGCAAGGCCAAACGTAACCGTGATTTTACCGTGCCTACTGGAATATTAAGTTGATGTGCAAGTTGCTCTTGCGACATATCTTGAAAATAAACGCCTCTTACCACTTCGCGTTGAGCAATTGGTAATTTGTCTAAATAGCGCTTAATTTGCTTATCTTCTAAATGATCACTGTATTCGTGATGTGTATCTTGTGAGTCGTTTAGTAACGGCCAAATATCTTCGCTTATATTTTCTTCTTTATTACTTTTCATTTTACGAAGCATATCGAACGAAGCGTTACGCATAACGGTATAAACCCACGTAGTAGCAGCGCCTTTTTCACTATGATACAAATGTGCTTTACGCCAAACAGACGTTAATGTTTCTTGCACAAGCTCCATGGCTTGGGCTTCAACACCAAACTGCTTAATTCCAAAGCGTTTAATTTTTGGCGCAAAGTATTCAAATAAATATGAAAACGCTTTTTTATCGCGTGATTGCGCAACATCTATAAGCGCTTGCATGAGCTCTTTACTCGGCGTTTCTGGCATGGCAGTGTACTTACCTGTATTAGGTTCACAACGTGGTGACTGTTGTTGACTTACCATAATAATTTATCCCGTTATTGCTTTTGTATTAAGTAATACGGGCAATAATTAATTTAGGATCATAAAATTTAGGCAAATTCGTTATTAATCACAGTATGGAGGAAATTAAGTAAGTTATCAAAATTCGTTTCAAACGCAAGTTGCTGTTTTTTCTCAATAGAAACAGGTAGGAGTTCAAGCCAACGTGCTGCAATCCATGGAAGCTTGTCAAAATGAGTTTTCTTGTACAACAAATTAAGTTCCGGATTACCTTGAAACACGTTTTTAAGCGCGTCGTGTAGTAGGTAATGTTCACCAATTTGATTGTTAGAATCTTTGTACCAATACGGCGTATTACAAGGCGATACCAAGCCATGACGTAATTCGTCTTCGTCTTGATAAACATCATTAATTTGCACATTTTGCGATGCAAATACATCAATTAATAATACATCGTTATCGTCTTGGTCAAAATCAATAATATCAACAAGGCAACCTTGCGCGCTTATATTAAAAGGCGTGTCATGCTCAAAAGTACAAAGCACAAACCCTGTATTATTTTTTAATGCGGTTTTAACCATATTTAAATAGCGAGGCTCAAATATGCGTAATCGCGTATAACCTTCAGGTAACATAAAAATGGGTAATGGAAAAATCGCACGTTTCATAAAGTCTACTTATTTCAAACACTCTGCCTTTATTTACGTGCGCTTTTGCTAAGTCGATCAGCTTTATATGAATCGAATTAATTACCAGCTATATAATTGGCTAAAGATTAAACCAACCTCCCATAGCTTTAAACACTTGAACCGAGTAATAAGCGCTAATCATACTGACTACGGGTGCTAACATTAATGCAAATAATCCAAGTTCACTGCTCATCGTTTTAATCCTTTAAGTGGTTTATTTTACGTTTTTAACGCTAGCGTCAGTATTTTTAAGCGTTGTGCTATCTGTTAAAACGGGCTCATCTAATAACCCCTCTAAAACAGTTTTAGCATCAAAATAAAGCGTTTCCTTTAGTGATTTTTCAAGCTCGATTGTGGTTTGCTTAACATAGCTTGCTACACTTTGAGTTAATATATCAGTTACATCTAGGTCCACTTCTACTGCATGTACTTGCGCAGAACCTAATACTAATAAACTTGCCATAGCGATTTTAATTGAATGTTTCATAATGGTATTCCTTGTTTGTGTATTGTTTAGACGTAGTTATATACTCAAGGGTTGTGCCAACATAAAAACAAACCTTAACCAATTGTAATTAAAAAACTTTACGCGCATTACTTTAATTTAAAAAATTCATCCCTCGTTAATTT
>NZ_WTKW01000459.1:0-2705 GCF_011378745.1 Pseudoalteromonas sp. Z1A6 | reverse complement strand
GTGATAAAACATAAAATACTGGTTTTTGTTTTCGGCTTTCTCATTCACTCCTCTTTTACTTCTCATTGTGCAAATAAAAGCTTTTAAAGGGCTAATTAATTTACAAAGAGCTTAAGAGGCGCTGCGCTTTTAGAGTAGTGATACATATTGGCCGATCTGGTTTTTCTCAGTTATTACTGATTACCTTATCTTTGTGAAAGAAATTACTTATACTTTTAATAATAATTAAAATAAAAACGTATTGCGGAGGGGGAGAATACCTAAGCAACAGCAATTAAACGCTATCGCTTAAAGTATAAATCAATCGCTTTAGTGAGGAGCTCGTCGAGTTGTTCTTCAAATTCTTCAATATTAATATCAAAGTGCTTTAAGTACGCATGAGCCTGAGCAAGTGATAAATTACGGCTGTTAACGCTATATTGTCGCTCGTCTATGGCTTTATCGTAACGAGGTAAAAATACAAATTGGCCATAAAATGGTGACTTAATATGTTTATTTGCAAAACGACAAAAATCTTCAACATGCTCAGCACCCTTAGGGCCAAGGCAACCGGGCTCGATGCGATACATTAAGCGAATTTTTTTGTCGTCATTTATTTGCATATAAAGCCTTTATCTAAAAAACAGTACGCGTACTATTTTTCCATCTTTAATTTGGTAACTCGAAATAAGTTCTGAGCGTTTATCAACTACCTTTTCGTCAGTTGAGCAGGTTTCTGATAGTTCGTGATCAATCACTATATCGCCGTGCACTATGCGCTTAATTGGTGATGAGTGAATACACTTTAACTTTTTAAACATTAGCCCATAACGTTCTATTAGTTTTTCTTTACCTTTAAATAATAGCTCATTAGGGAAAATATAAAACTCAACATCTTCGGCATATACACGAAGAAACTCTTCAATGTTACGCGCGTTATACGCTTTAACTAACTGCTCTACTACCGCAAGTGATTCGCGCGATTGCTTAGCTTTAGTTTGTTGCTTAACTGTCAGCGCTTCTTTTGCTTGCGTAACTGCTTTTTCAGCTTCGGCTACAGCCACTGCTTTTTCTATTTTATTTTTCGGCTTTTCAGTAGGTTTAATCTGCTCGTTACCCAATACCTTTGAATCGTCTGGTTTAGTCGCATCAATTGTTGGCTTTTTAAGCTCAGGTGCTTTGTATTCAAGCGTATTTACTTTGTCGTCAGCTTTGACTTGAGTTACTGATTGCTCATCTTCAACTTTGGGTTTTTCAACGTTTGCTTGAGCTTCAACTTGCTGCTCTTTTTGCTCAGGCTCGCTTTGTTCTGCGGCGTAAGTAATAAGCGCAACGGTGGTAATTAACGAGGCAAAAATAATAGATAACGGTTTCATAACTTTCCTAAAATGAACACTAAACACGTGTAATACCAATTACATTAAATAAGTGATCTATTATAGCGTCAAGAAAATAGCACAATAACAAGGCGAAAATTGTGACATATAGTTGTTCTATATGAATAACTTTTAACGCAGTTAGTGAGTTATTTAATGCGATAGAATGATCATATTTTTGATAATATTGGTATAAGGGTGCAACATAGCAAATTTTAACGTTATCGGATAGTTAATACCACCACTGTAGCCTACCAGTACTGCTCTACAGTAATGTTACCGGGTGCTTTGCGGCGGTTACGCGTAAAGTTTTTATCGAGAAGTAGCGCGGTGGTGTCTTTTACCATTTGTGGATTTCCGCAAATCATAAATTGCGCGTTACTAGGCTCAGGATTTAATTTTACATGTTCAAACAAGCCGTTGCTCTCAATAGCGTTAGTAATCCGGCCACTTAAGCCTTGTAATGGCTCTTCTCTACTTACAACAGGAATATAGTTGAGTTGTTCTGGGTACACTCTTAATAACTCGTTAATAAGTGCCTGATAGCTTAAGTCGTTATTAAAACGTACACCATGCACTAAGTTTATGCTTTTGTATTTTTTCCATACATCGGGCTGTTGTAATATCGATAAAAAAGGGCCTATGGCAGTGCCAGTACCTAACATCCAAAGCTGATCGCTTTGTGGTATTTCATCAAGAGTAAAAAAGCCGGTTGCGTGTTGTTCTATTAATACGGTTTCGCCAGGTTGTAATGTAGCTAAACGAGGAGAAAGCAAACCGTCAATAACGTTAATAAGGTAAAACTCAAGATCGGGGTTTTCAGGGGCATTCACATATGAATAAGCCCGAGCAATACGCTTGTCGCCATCCATTATAGAAAGCTTTGTAAATTGCCCTGCTTTAAACGGCTCTACATTAGCATTAACGGTTAAGCTAAAGAGCGTTTCGCTCCACCATGTTACGCTTTTTACTGTTGCTTCAACCCAATTAGACATAGTTACCTCTTGGTTTAGCCATTAAAGTTTTAAATAACTCACTCCATAAACATTAGCATTAAGTGACAAAGACTTACAGGAGAATATGACTAGATTTAAAGCAGTGATGTATGCAGAATTTACCAATAAAATAATGTGAATAATTAGCTCTGCGATAGGAGCCATTAATTGCATAAGGAAAAGCGAAGCAGCAGTAACTAAGAAAAATAAAGTCAAAAAAACAGTGCTTTTTTATTTTATCACTCACTTTAAAAGCGCTGCGTCTTATATCACCATTCGTGAATTATTTACTTGAAAAACTATTGCACTAGGAGAAGCCAAAGAGGAGTAAATGAGAAGAGCCAAGCCAGAAACG
>NZ_WTKW01000458.1:0-2710 GCF_011378745.1 Pseudoalteromonas sp. Z1A6 | reverse complement strand
CATATTTTTATTAAAATCTAAATTTCCATATCAAAGCACTCATCAAATATAGCGTTATCAATTTTACTTATTTAGTTTTTAATTATGTTATTCGGCTCAGTACCTTCGTAGTTAGATAAACGTATTAGGCAAAGTTAACTACCTAATAAATACAGCTATCATTTAAATTCCCTTGTAAGGAGTTAAACTGTTGATTATAGTCTGTGTTAAATACAATCACGCTTAAGCCAATGCCAACTAAGATCTATTCAAAAGCCAAAATACTTATAGTAGAGGAGCAGCCACTTGCTCAAAGCTATATGAAACAATCGTTAGAAAGGCTTGGCTTTCGGCAGTTGCGCTTTGCTGATCATGCAAATTCTGCAAAAGAGCAGTGTTTAAGTGAAGAATTTGATCTAATCGTTTGCTCATTCAACTTAAATAAACACCAAGATGGCTACCAGCTTTATGAAGAGCTACGTGTAAAGCAACTCATAAAAAGCTCGACTGGCTTTATTTTTATCTCAGCAGAAACAAGTGGCTCACTCGTTCATAGTGTTCTTGAGCTGCAACCTGATGACTTTTTAGTTAAACCTTTTACAGTACAAGAGCTTAAAATACGCATTGAACGAATCCTAAAGCGTAAACACGACTTACAAACAGTGTATTCATTAATTGATGATGGTAACGATTCAAAAGCTATTAAGTTTATTGATACCGCTCTGGATAAAAAAAATAATAATTACAGCCCTATCCTACTTCGCTTAAAAGGTGATGCCTTACTTCGCTTAAAGCGCGCTCAAGATGCGAAAGACTTTTTTAAGTCTGTTCTCGACATTCAAAAATTTGCTTGGGCAAAAGTAGGCTTAGTAGAAGCACTTATAGCGAATAACGAACATATTTTGGCGCAGCGAATGCTCAAAACAATGTTAGAGCGCCAAGAAACTCGTTTAGTAGCCCTTGATTTGTTGGGCAGATTAGAAATAAAGCTAAATCAATTTGAGCTAGCACAAAGCTTTTTAAGCCAAGCTGCAGAAATTGCACCACGCAATATTTCACGTCAAAAATCGCTAAGCAATGTGTCGCTAATTAATCACGACTACGAAAAAAGCTACTTAACTCAAAAAGATATAGCCACCTTTGCAAAACATTCAATACACGACCACCCGGATGTATATTTAAATGCAGCTCGTGCTGGTATCGACTTTGCGCTAACGACGGATCAAACCGATCAAATACAGCGAATTTCAAGGCAAACTAATCAGTACATTAATGATTTAAAAAAACAGTTTCCTAATAATGCGAATCAAGCTCAAATTGATGTACTTAATGCACGACTTCATTATTTAAAAGACGAGCACCAAAAAGCTAAAAAGCTAATTGAGCAGCTTGATGATGACGATACTCACATCCGATCGGTTGATGGCGCACTTGATAAAGCAAAGGCGTTTCATGAGTTGGGGTTTCATCAAAAGGCACAAGCCTTATTCACTCAAATAATCTGCCACTGTGAAAGACACCCTGCGGTTAGCGACACAACTTACTTGCGTTATATTCAGCAGCAACAAAGTGAGCGACGCGATATTAAAATGGGTCCAAAAGAGCTTAACAACCATGCCGTTAGTCAATTTAATAAAGGCCAATTAAATACTGCGTTGGAAGCTTTTACACAAGCATTTAGAGTCATGCCTCGTAATCAAAATATCGCACTTAATTTATTACAGTGTTTATTTGATTCAACCAAGCAATCTGGCAGCTCATTCAACATAGAACTTGCTAAAAGATGCTACGCCCTTCTTGATAAAGCTAAGTTACAAGCAGATCAGACGCAGCGTTTAGATAAGATTTTACATATAGCAAAAGAAATGAATTTAGATATTCAAAGCGCTAGTAAATAAAATATTAGAGTTTTTTCATTGATCCGGCATTAACGCAATAACGTAAACCTGTTGGCAATGGGCCATCTGGAAATATATGCCCTAAGTGCGAATCACACACGTTACAAACCACCTCTATGCGCTCCATACCATGACTTGTATCGCTTACATAACCAATTGCTTCAATTGTTGCAGGTTGCGTAAATGACGGCCAACCAGTACCGCTATCAAACTTTTCATCTGCATCAAACAATAGATTATCACAGCAAATGCACACATACTTGCCAGGTTCGAGCAATGTACAACTACCCGAGCTACCTGGGCGCTCTGTTCCCTTTTTACGTGTTACGTAATATTCATCTTCTGATAGTTGCATACGCCACTGCTCATCAGTTTTGACTACTTTTTTACTCGGGGTAGGATTGCCGTTGGTGGCAAAATTAATAACATCATTCCACTTCAACATAATAACCTCATTGAATAGTTGATTAGCGGTACTTTCTAAATTTATAGAAAAGTATCACCAAGTATTACGTTTTTGAATAGAGCGAAGATCAGCCTAATCAAAGGTAATGTTTTGCTTTTCTGAATCGGTAAGTATTCGTTTAATAAAACTAGCTAGTTCTGCTTTTTTTACAGGCAAACTAACGCTCATTTGACGCTCGTTATTACTATAAATTATTAGCCCATCATCCTTTGTCGTTATACGTTCAATACTCTCAATAACTAACCAATCTGGACCGTGCTTTTTATCAAAAAATCCCATCAAACTAAAAAGTAATAAGTGCTGGGCATCTCGTTGAATAAAATCTTCTAACCTATTTCTTGATTTAAATAGCGGGGTAAGTCTATAA
>NZ_WTKW01000457.1:0-2714 GCF_011378745.1 Pseudoalteromonas sp. Z1A6 | reverse complement strand
TAGGTTACAAACCTCGCGCCGCGATTTAATCGCCCCTAGATTGAACAGATTTCAATCCACAAAGATCAACACGCCCTAGGCAAAAAAAATGGCAAGCTATATAGCTTGCCAACAATAGGGGATATTCAGTGTTCCTAATACTTACTGTCTCACTGTAAGTGCTAGCAATATAGCGTTTATATATTTAATTTACTTTACAGTTAGATGACGTTTTTATTACCACTTTAAAAGCGCATACAGCTAACTGTAAACCCCCTTTACATACTCTCTTGATTTACCCAAATTATTTCATCAGTAGCAAAGCCTAACTCTTTCGCTTTAGTTAAAAAGTGCTCTTTAAGCTCTTTGCTAACCGTTGGTGTACGCGATAAAAACCACAAGTAATCTTTGTTGTAACTGGTTATAAATGCATATTGATAATCGGGTTGGTCAAGTTCAAAAATCACGTAAGCGCCATAAAATGGACCAAAAAACGAGACTTTAAAATGTCCGGTGTCGGTGCCCTCAACAAATTTGGCCAAGCCTTCGGCGTCATCCCATTTTTTATCATCCGTTAAATAGCCTTTGTTAAGGACCTTTACTGTGCCGTCGTCGTTAATTGAATAAGTCGCGGTAACTTGCTCCATACCTTCTTCAAACGAGTGATTAAGACGCGCTATTTCAAACCATTTGCCTTTATATTTTTGTATATCAAAGTTTTTAACGGGTGTTATTCCCTCAGGGGGGCTGGTGCAGGCACTAAGAAAAAATAGACCAGTAATAAGTAAACCGTATTTTATAGCCTTCATGTAAGCTCCTTTTCAATTATGTAATTTATGCTATTTCACAAGAATAAAATTTGCTATAGGATCGTCTTAATTCTAAAGCAATAAAAATGACCATAGCATGAAAATTTGGGTAGATGCAGACGCGTGTCCTGTCGTTATAAAAGAAATACTTTTTAGAGCGGCAGAGCGTATGAAAATCGACACTATTTTAGTGGCTAATCACGCAATGCGTATTCCGCCGTCAAAATACATAAGCCGCGTTCAAGTATCGTCAGGCTTTGATGTAGCCGACGACGAAATAGTGAAACGTATTGAAAAAGGCGATTTAGTTATTACTGGCGATATACCGCTGGCGAGTGAAGTAATTGATAACGGTGGGCAGGCGCTCAACCCGCGTGGCGAGCTTTACACCACGGAGAATATTCGCTCAATACTTAACGTACGCGACTTTATGGATACCATGCGCTCAAGTGGTGTAGAAATGAGTGGCGGGCCGCCTCCACTTAGTCAAACCGACCGTCAAAATTTTGCTAATAATCTCGATCGTATTTTAGCGCAAAACAAGGCTAACTAACTTGAATACCCAATTAGTTGGCTTAGGCGATACCCAATTTAGCGTGGCAGTGTATGTAGCAAAAGCGCCGCCAATGCCGTTTTTTGAAACACTTCAATGCCTTGAACCGGTTATAAATGAACAAATAAATACCATAAACCAGCACTGCGGTAATGGTTGGCGCAAAGTATTTAACGTGTACGCCAAAGTATTGTTTGCTCTACCAAGTGAGTATTACTCATTTGCTAAACAAGCGCCTACTTGGCAGCAATATCGCGATGAGTTTTTACTGCAAAAAAGTAGTAAAACCGCCCTGCTATTTAGCGCGCCTAATATTACTGTTACTTGTACAGATAAAGCTTCAAATAATAAAAACCAGCTACACATAATTGCTGGGCGTACGCACGCTAAAAGCTTACTCCAACAAGGTAAGCTTAATGCGAAATTTGAGTGGCTCGACGACGAATTTGCAATAGATATAGCCAACAATATTATAGTATGCCCGTATTTTGATTACAGGCAGCTAAGTAATATAAAAATAGCTAGGCTTAGCGAGCTAGTTGCACAAATAAAAAATAGTTAAAAGTAACTAAATGCACACGTACTAAACAAAGGTAGTGGTGCTTAGCTTAAAAGCTGAATCTGCCACTTATAAAAAATATATTATTTGGATTTTAAATTATGACAGAAAAAGAAAAAATGCTATCTGGTCAGTATTATGACCCAAGTGACCCTGAGCTTATTGAATTACGATTAAAAGCTAGCTTAAAAACGGAAGCGCTAAACCAAACAAGTGTTATTCATTTGGATGAAAGAGCTCAAATTATACATGCGTTATTTGGCTCAACAGGAAAACAAGTTCATGTAGAGTCATCATTTAATTGTGATTATGGGTCAAATATTCATGTAGGTGAAAATTTTTATGCTAATTTTGGCTGCGTTATTTTAGACGCTGCGGAAGTTAATATTGGTAACAATTGCTTTATTGCACCACAGGTTGGAATTTATACCGCTACACACCCTATAAACCCAATTGATAGAAGAAGTGGGCTCGAATATGCAAAAACAATAACAATAGGAAATGATTGTTGGATTGGTGGTCATGCAGTCATAAATCCAGGCGTTACTTTAGGTAATAATGTAGTTGTTGCATCGGGTGCTGTTGTTACAAAATCGTTTGGCGATAACGTTGTTATAGGTGGGAATCCTGCAAAAATAATAAAAATGATTGAAAGTTAATTTGCTCAACTTAAAAACTAAGCGACTCTTTAAACTTACTCCTTTTATAGTATTTAATACCAATTCCATTAAGTATGTGATCTAAATTTTACGCCGAAAAAATAATTCAGTTCTAGGCGTAAATTGATGTAAATGGTTGTTCCCTTTGCGAAATT
>NZ_WTKW01000456.1:0-2717 GCF_011378745.1 Pseudoalteromonas sp. Z1A6 | reverse complement strand
TCAATTTTAACATCGCAAGAGGTATACCTTTTTTGTGTATTAGAAAACATACCAAATCGAAAATTAAACCTATCGCCGTTAATTTCTCCACTTGCAGAACAAAAAGGGTCACCTATTAGAAAGTTCCGGTCAAGCAGGCAGCTGTATTTTCTTGATCTTTTTATTCAAAAACCAAGTGTTCTTATTATTTAATATTCAATTTAAATATGACTACGCACCTAGTAATGACGTCGGTTGGTGTGAATATGCACCAGTCACCCATATGAATTTAGGCAGTTTAATTAAGCATTATTAATGATTAATTAAGGCCATTGGCTTTCGCCTCAGTCATCGTTTAGTCGCAATGTCAGGCCAGTTTATGGCTGTGTTTACACACTCTGTAAGAACTCTGTGGTTTATGCTTACACATAACCGACCCTTTGTGGCTCAAACATTGGGCATATTCAGTGTTTAAAATGCGAGCGATTAACGTGCGGGCTCAATTAAATCTAATGGTTTTAACAACCCCATTACTAGCTCAACACGATAACCTAATTTGTTTTATAGACGCTAAGCAAGAGCCTTGTTTTCACTGAATGGTACATTGTCTTTAAGCACGTGATAACACGCTCTTACGAGCTTATGCCCAACTGTTTTAATAGCGACTCCCTTGTGTGCCTTAGCCAACTTTCGTTGATAATACTTTTTAACTGTCGGGTTATAACGAATTGTAAAATTAGCGGCCTCAGTAAAGGCCCAAATCTTGACTTCATACATCATAATTTATAAGTATCCGCACATCGCTGTATTTAGAAAGAGTGCTAGAAGCTTATGGCGTCTGCTCTCTTATATGAATAACGTTACGCCAATAGTTTCAAGTTATAACTAAGAGAACCAACTGCCTTTCTTACTTAATACAGAGTAAGTTATTAGAATAGAGATGACAGCTAAACCTAGCCCTATAAATATGTTACTAAATGATATGTATGTAGCGCAAATTAATGTCACTCCACAACTCATTTTTATAGCAATATTTCTGTTTGATTTTAACTTGAACATTTTTGACATACTAATAACTCCTTTTATAGCACTGCAGGTTTATTGAAGGATACTTTTCTTTTTTACGCTGGAATATCCTTAGTTTATGGGCTTCTATTAATAGCAAATTGTGTAAATTATTACCAATAATAAATATTATGCCTAGGATGGGTTGTCATATTGTTAGTAAAGGGTGGCTAGTTGTTAAATATCATTTGAATGCCCATTAACCGCCGCCTTTAACTTAAATCAAATCACTTCAACACCCTTTAATATATTTCATGTGCATTTTATAACCAAGAAGTGCTAGGTTAGTGGTAAATTAATTGAAGGAAATAATTATGAAATTAGAGTCATTAGCACTGCACCACGGTTACGAATCTGAGCCTACGACCAAATCGGCAGCCGTGCCTATCTATCACACTTCTTCTTATACATTTGATAACACGCAGCATGGCGCTGATTTATTCGATTTAAAAGTACCTGGGAATATTTACACCCGCATAATGAACCCAACCAATGCCGTACTTGAACAACGTATTGCTGCAATGGAAGGGGGCATTGGTGGGCTAGCCGTGGCCTCTGGGATGGCCGCTATTACGTATGCTATTCAATGCTTGTGTGAAGTCGGTACTAATATTGTAAGTACCAGCCAAGTATATGGTGGCACGTATAACTTATTTGCACATACCTTACCTAGGCAAGGTATTGAAGCGCGCATGATTAAAGCCGATGACTTTACCGCGTTCGAGAATGCAATTGACGACAACACCCGCGCTGTTTTTTGTGAATCTATTGGTAATCCTGCAGGTAATATTGTTGATATTGAACGTTTAGCACGTATTGCACACAGTAAAGGTGTGCCGCTTATTGTTGATAATACCGTGGCTACGCCGTATTTATGCCGCCCATTTGAGCTGGGCGCCGATATAGTGGTTCACTCACTTACAAAGTATATAAACGGGCACGGTACTGCCATTGGCGGCATGATTGTCGACTCAGGTAAATTTGATTGGAAAGCGAATGCTACGCGTTTTGCAATGATGAACGAGCCCGATCCGTCGTATCACAATGTGGTGTATACCGAAGCTTTTGCTGAAGCTGCATTTATTGGACGTTGCAGAGTAGTGCCACTTAGAAATACCGGCGCAGCGCTTGCGCCTAAAAACGCATCTGACATTTTAATCGGCCTTGAAACCTTAGGCTTAAGAATGGATCGCCACTGCGAAAATGCACAGCAGTTAGCTGAATATTTAGAAAATCATCCAAAAGTACTTTGGGTTAATTACGCAGGGCTTAAATCAAGCCCGTATAACGAAATGAGTCAAAAAATTACCAGTGGTAAAGCATCCGGTATTTTAAGTTTTGGTATTGCTGGTGGCCTAGAAGCAGGTACTCGTTTTATTGATGCGCTAAACATGATTTTACGCTTAGTTAATATTGGTGATGCCAAGTCGCTTGCGTGCCATCCTGCGTCAACTACACACCGCCAATTAAATGATGAAGAACTTGCTAATGCGGGCGTAAGCCGCGATTTAATTCGTTTGTCGGTTGGTATTGAAAACATTGCAGACATAATTGCCGATGTAAGCCAAGCGCTCGATAAAGCATAGTTACCTCACTACCTTTCATAAAAAACTTTAAAGCATAAAAAGCGTTAGTTGAAAATAAACTATCGTTTTTTATGTTTTTCTAAAATC
>NZ_WTKW01000455.1:0-2718 GCF_011378745.1 Pseudoalteromonas sp. Z1A6 | reverse complement strand
TGCTAAAAAGAGTGTTAAAATTTAATTTTTCCAACAAGCATATCTTTAAACATTACCCAATCTCCCCACAAACTGTAAAAAGGGTGTTTAAAAGTAGCTGGGCGGTTTTTTTCAAAAAAGAAATGCCCGACCCACGCAAACCCATATCCAATAACAGGTAATAGCCACAATAGACTGTATTGTTGTTTTATTAATGCCATTGCGATTACAGCAAGAACAAGGGTGCTTCCTATAAAATGTAAGCGGCGGCAAATCACATTGCGATGTTCTTTTAAATAATAAGGGTAGAAGGCTTTAAAGCTTTTAAACGTGGGGTTTGTACTTTGCATAGTGTGCTCTTTTATTGTTTTTTATTTTAATGAGGGTTGTGCTATTAAAGCGTAAGTTTACATTTGTTTACAGCGATAAATGGCGCTTAACGCATCTAAATAGACAAAAGGGCTAAAAGTTAATAACTTAGGCGCACTATTAATAAATAAGAATGGAACTCAGGATGTTTAAACACACTCTAGCATGTGCTGTAATTGTAGCGCTTAGCGGCTGTTCAGAGCCAACTAATACGGTAACTCAAGAAGAAGTAAAAGCACCAATGAAGCAAGTTAATGCAGTTATATACCCAGAAACAAAAAAAGGCGATATCGTAGATACCTACTTTGAAGAAGCGGTTAGCGACCCATATCGTTGGCTTGAAGATGATATGAGCGACGAAACTGCCGATTGGGTTAAAACGCAAAACAATTTAACGTTTTCTTATTTAGAACAAATTCCTTATCGCGATAAGTTAAAGCAGCGCCTTGAAAAACTAATGAACTACGAAAAAATAGGCGCTCCTTTTACTGAAGGCGATTACACCTATTTTTATAAAAACGATGGCCTGCAAAATCAATATGTTTTGTACCGCAGTAAAGATGGTGGCGACGTTGAAGTATTTTTAGATCCAAACAAGTTTAGTGAAGATGGTACGACGTCTATGTCGGGTTTATCGTTTTCAAAAGATGGGTCATTACTCGCGTATCAAATATCTGAAGGTGGTAGCGACTGGCGTAAAATTATTGTTATTGATGTACATACTAAAGAGCAAGTTGAAGAAGCGCTTGTTGACGTTAAATTTAGTGGCATTGATTGGTTAGGCAACGAAGGTTTTTATTATTCAAGTTACGAAAAACCTAAAGGGAGTGAACTTTCGGCTAAAACAGATCAGCATAAAGCGTATTACCATAAGCTAGGTACTGCACAGTCTGCTGATAGTGTTGTATTTGGTGAAACTGATGAGCAAAAACATCGCTATGTAGGCGCTGATGTAACCCATGACGGCCGCTACTTACTTATTTCAGCTAGTACGTCTACGTCAGGCAATAAGCTGTTTATAAAAGATCTAACAAAAGAAAACAGTGAGTTTGTAACGGTTGTTGGAAATACTGATTCAGATACATCAGTTATTGATAACGAAGGCAGCAAGCTGTTTTTAGTTACTAACCTTAATGCACCAAACAAAAAAGTAGTGACGGTTGATGCAAGTAACCCAAGCCCTGAAAATTGGGTTGATTTAATTCCTGAAACCAAAAACGTACTAAACCTTACAAAAGGTGGCGATACCTTTTTTGCCAACTACATGGTTGATGCTATTTCACAGGTAAAACAGTACAACAAAAAAGGTGAGTTAATTCGCGAAATTACATTACCAGGCGTGGGTACTGCACGTGGTTTTGGCGGTAAAAAAGATCAAACAACGCTTTATTATTCGTTCACTAACTACAAAACACCAGGTACTACTTATACGTTTGATGTAACTACGGGTGACTCGGGTGTTTATCGTAAGTCGGCTATTGATTTTAATAGTGATGATTACACGTCTGAGCAAGTGTTTTACACATCAAAAGACGGCACTAAAATACCGATGGTAATTACCTATAAAACAGGCATTAAGCTTGATGGTTCAAACCCTACAATTTTATACGGTTACGGTGGTTTTAATATTAGTTTAACGCCAAGCTTTAGCCCGGTTAATGCAGTATGGCTTGAGCAAGGTGGTGTGTACGCCGTTGCTAATATTCGCGGTGGTGGTGAGTACGGTAAAGACTGGCACAATGCCGGCACTAAATTGCAAAAGCAAAATGTGTTTGACGACTTTATTGCGGCTGCTGAGTATTTAAAAGATAAAAAGTACACGTCTAAAAAGCGCTTAGCACTTCGCGGTGGATCTAATGGTGGCTTGTTAGTTGGTGCAGTGATGACGCAGCGCCCAGACTTATTTCAGGTGGCTCTACCTGCTGTAGGCGTACTTGATATGCTACGCTACCATACATTCACTGCGGGCGCTGGTTGGGCATACGACTACGGTACCAGTGAGCAAAGCAAAGAAATGTTTGAATACATTAAAGGTTATTCACCACTTCATAATGTAAAAGCAGGTGTTGAGTATCCAGCTACTATGATCACAACTGGCGATCATGATGACCGCGTTGTCCCTTCACATTCGTTTAAGTTTGCAGCTGAGCTTCAAGCAAAGCAAACGGGTAATAATCCAACGCTTATTCGCATAGAAACAAATGCAGGGCATGGCGCAGGTACTCCAACGAGTAAAACAATTGAGCAGTACGCCGATATATTTGGTTTTACGCTATATAACATGGGCGTAGAGTCGTTATAAAAGCGCTTTAACTAAATAGCTAACTTTAATAGCTGAGCAAAAAGGCCGAGTAAATTTAATTTACTCGG
>NZ_WTKW01000454.1:0-2727 GCF_011378745.1 Pseudoalteromonas sp. Z1A6 | reverse complement strand
CTGCAAGTTTGTATTTGATTGATCATATGGGGTTAGTGGTACTTGAATATCCCTTTAAGGTCGAGCCACAAGAAAACCGTTTAGTACAAAAAGGGTTATTAAAAGATCTAAAAAAATTACTTAACTATTCTCGTTCTAGCTAACTAAGTTGAGCTTAAGTTGGAGTATCTGATGTATAAAAATTATAAAAACTTAGTATTAATAACAGGATTACTCGCTTTGATTGTAGTTGCTTTAGGTGCGTACACCCGCTTAAGTGATGCAGGTTTAGGGTGCCCCGATTGGCCTGGTTGTTATGGTTTTTTAACGGTACCTAAGCATGAGGCTGACATAGCCTTAGCAACTCAAAGCTACCCCGATATGATGTTCGAAACCGCAAAAGCGTGGAAAGAAATGATTCATCGCTACTTTGCAGGTGCTTTAGGCTTACTTATTTTAGGTTTATTTGTGTTGGCTTTTTTAAAACGCCAATATCCAACTACGCCAGTTAAATTGCCTTTGGCTTTACTTCTACTAGTGGTGTTTCAGGCTGCTCTTGGTATGTGGACAGTAACCATGAACCTTCAGCCGCTTATTGTAATGGGCCACTTATTAGGTGGCTTTAGTATTTTGTCACTTATAACGCTTTTATATTTACGGCTAACCGCAAAACCTATTATGGGTGGCGATAGCGGCGCAAAACGCTATTTCGGTTTAAGTTTAGTAGCGCTCAGTGTATTAATTATCCAAATTGCACTTGGTGGTTGGCTGGCTGCAAATTACGCCGCTCCACATTGTAGTGGTTTGCCATTGTGTAATTACGCACAACCGTTTTCATTGAGTAGCGTATTTCAATTACCACTTGAGCACAGTAATTATGAGTTTGGTGTGTTATCGCAGCAAGCGCGTATGTCTATTCATTTATTACATCGCATTTGGGCACTCGTTACTTGCATTGTTCTGGCGTTAATTATGTGGAAAATATACAGCCAAGCGTACTCTAAAAAAATTAAAAATTGCGTTGTGAGTGTATTACTTGTTCTGCTTTGCCAAATTAGCTTAGGGCTTATTTTAGTACATTGGCATATTCCGTTGGGAGTTGCACTGGCGCATAACTTGATGGCAGCCATACTGTTATTAAGCATGGTTAGGTTGTGTTATTACCTAAAATCACGCACATAAAGGGGAAATATGATGGCACTTATAATTGATAAAAAAATACTGCTACCCGTTAATACTCAATCGCTAATTTCGCGTACTCATAGTTTGCTGCAAGACTACTTAGCAATTAGTAAATTTAAAGTGGTAGCCATGCTGGTGCTAACAGCTTGGGTTGGTTTAGCGCTGGCTCCCGATGTAGGGCGCGGTATGGTCGTACAGTTTATTAGCTTGTTAGGTATAGGGCTACTTTCTGCTGCTGCAGCGGTTATTAATCATGTGGTTGATAGCGAGATAGACTCAAAAATGGCGCGGACTCGTCATCGCCCTGTGGCTAAAGGGCGTTTAAGTAAAACACATGCGCTTAGTTTTGCAGCTGTTATTGGGGTTGCGGGTTTTATTATGCTGATGGTGTGGGCTAATACCTTAACCGCTATATTAACGTTATTTGCATTGGTAGGTTATGCATTTGTTTATACATCATTTTTAAAGCGTGCAACGCCGCAAAATATTGTTATAGGTGGGTTGGCTGGCGCAATGCCTCCATTATTAGGTTGGGTGTCAGAAACAAACCAAATGGCAGCAGCCCCTTGGTTACTCGTAATGATAATATTTACCTGGACCCCACCACACTTTTGGGCGCTGGCTATAGCACGAAAAAGTGATTATGAACGCGCTAAAATCCCTATGTTACCAGTAACCCATGGTATCGATTTTTGTAAAACGTGCGTCGTTGCTTACTCTGTTTTACTCGCTGTTGTTTGCGTATTACCTTATTTAATCGGTATGTCTGGATTAATCTATTTGATAGGTGCATGTGTATTAAATGCCGTGTTTATATATAAGGCGGTCAATTTAAAAATTGCTGGAAATGATGAGACTGCAATGGACTTATTTCGTTTTTCGATTATTCATTTAATGGTACTCTTTGTAATCTTATTTATAGATAAATGGCTCCCTTTATGAAGCAGTTATGGCTTGGATTAATTGTTATTTTAGTTTCGTTTTTATCAGCATGTTCAAATGAAAATAGTCCACCAGATGTAGATGCATTAGTTTACGAAAATGCAAAGCCACTGTCTGATTTTACGCTAAACGATCAGCGCGGTGAATTAGTGACTAAGCAACAATTTGTAGGACAGTGGAATTTAGTATTTTTAGGCTATACAAGCTGTCCAGATATTTGTCCATTAACACTTGCTAAGTTAAATGCTGTTTATAAAAACTTACAAGCAGATTATCCGCTGCAAATTTGGTTTTTATCGGTCGATCCAAAACGCGATACACCAGCTAAACGAAAGCAATATATAGATTACTTTAACCCAGACTTTTTAGCTGTATCAGGGGAACATAAACACCTTTTTCCTGTTGTTCGAGAGCTTGGTTTAATTTACGCCATTAGCGATAGTAGTGAATCAGAATATGCTGTTGATCATAGTGCCTCGGTCGCTATGGTTGATCAAAATGGAGCCGTTAGAGCTATTTTTAAACCAGAATTTAAACAAGGTAGTGTGCCATTAATTAATGCGACGACTTTAACCGAAGAGTTTAAAAAAATAGCTGATTACTATAAAAACTAGTTTTTTACTT
>NZ_WTKW01000453.1:0-2734 GCF_011378745.1 Pseudoalteromonas sp. Z1A6 | reverse complement strand
CCACAGGCTGAAAAGCAAAAAGCAGCCCCAACAAAAAAAGATTTTCTGCTAAATTTACAAAAAACACTAAATCAGCCACGTTAAGTTTATAAACAAGTATATTTCGCGTAAAATTGCGCCCTAACATAGTTATTATTTTAAGAGACAAGCATGCAAATTAGCAAAAATTCAGCAGTTGAATTTCATTACACCCTTAGCGAAGCGGGCGAGCAAATTGAAAGTAGCACAAACGAAGCGCCACTTACTTACATTCATGGCAGCGAAGGCATGCTTCCTGGTTTAGAAAAAGCACTTGAAGGCAAAGAAGCTGGCGAAAAATTTAGTGTAACTCTAGAGCCAAGTGAATCATACGGCGAGCGTGTTGATGACTTAATTCAGCGTATTCCGCTTAAGCATCTACAAGGCGATGTTAAAGTATGGAAACCTGGTATGACAGCAATGGTTAGCTCTAACCAAGGTCGTCATCAGGTTACTATTGTTAAGGTTGGTCGTTTTAACGCAGATTGTGATTTAAACCACCCATTTGCTGGTAAAACGCTAACGTTTGACGTTGAAGTTATATCGGTACGTGAAGCAACAAGTGAAGAAGTTTCTCACGGACATGTGCACGCTGAAGGCGGCTGTGGTCACTCTCACTAGTTAGCAATAAAGGAAGTAAGTATGTCTAAAGTTGCAGTCGTTACAGGTGGTACAAAAGGTATTGGCTTAGCCGTAGTTAAGCGTTTGCTAAACAATGGCTATGAAGTACATAACCTTGATATAGAGCTGAGCGAAATCGGTATATTTCATCAGTGTGATGTAAGTGATGTATCGGCGGTACAAAGCTGTATCAACGCTATCTGTGAACAAAGCAAACGTATTGATGTACTTGTTTCTAATGCTGGAAAACACTTAAGCGCAAATATAGAAAGCACCGACGAGCAAACTCTCGATGCACTTTTTGCGCTTAATGTTAAAGGCGCTTATGCCGCAATACAAAGCGTATTGCCAAGCATGAAAGCGCAAAATGGCGGCGCTATTATATTAGTCGCTTCCGATCAAGCAATTATAGGTAAGCAAAACTCTTTTGCGTATAACCTAACAAAACATGCCCTTGCCTCAATGGCTAAAACAACAGCGCTTGATTATGCGGGTTTTAATATTAGAGCAAATGCGGTATGCCCTGGCACAATAGAAACCCCGCTATTTCATAACGCGATAGATGCGTACTGCGCAAAAAGTGGCGCAAACAAAGCTGAAATAGTTGCCGAGGAAGCAAGTCTGCAACCGCTTAACCGATTAGGTCAAGCCGACGAGGTTGCCGCCCTTGTGAGCTTTTTAGCAAGCGACGATGCCAGCTTTATTACTGGCAGCCTACAAAGTATTGATGGTGGTTACACAGCGCAATGAATACTGCCCAATGAGTAATCTGCAATGAGCCTAAAAATTATTGACCCACACGTACACTTTTTTAATTTAGTAGAAGGTCAATACTCATGGCTACAAGGTGCTAACCCACCAGCGTGGCCTAACCTAGAAAAAATTAAACAACCAGTAAGTGCACAGCAACTTGTTAAAAGTACTGACTTTGAGCTAGTAGGGCTTGTTCATATAGAAGCCGGATTCGATAACACCTCCCCTATTAACGAGCTAAACTGGCTAGACTCGCATTTAAAAGGTATTCCATTTAAAGCCATTAGCTACAACCAAATTGACTCATCGGCTGATGAGTTTATAAACTCGTTAGAAGCTTTAGCCCATCTGAGTTTGTGTGGCATTAGAGATATAACCGAAGGTACTGACGCAAAGCGTTTATTAGATGCTAATAGTTTTAAAAACCTAACAATATTATCAGATACCCAACTGCATTTTGGAGCTCAGTTTGATATTGAAAACAGCGAAATAACCAAACGAGTGGCTTACTACGCTAAGCAGCTACCGCAGCTTCAAATTATAATTAATCATGCAGGGTTGCCAAGTAATTTAAATGATTGGCGACAAGGTGTTGAGTTACTTGCTCAGCATGACAACATAGCAATTAAATTCTCTGGTTTTGAATTACTTAGGCTCACCAGTGAGCAACAAGCCGCGTGTTTTAATTTTCTTTTTAATCACTTTGGCCAGCAGCGTATTATGTTTGCTAGCAACTTCCCTGTGTGCCAAATAAATACAAGCTACAACAACCTATGGCACTGCCATAAGGCGCTATGCTCAAACGATAAGACATGGCATGACCTTAGCTATGCAAACGCTAAGCACTACTACCAAGTGTAAGTAAAACTAGTTATATTAAACTCTCTTTTTATGATAATACGGCCAATTTATGAAAATGTACTTTTTACTAATCGTTGTATTTTCAGCGCTTTTTCTCAATGGCTGCATATCTCAAAATCCAGACCCGACACCTAAGCTGCAACATGCTCTACTGGCAAAGCCAAATAAAACAGCGGTTAGCAAAGCAATTAAAACACTTGTACATATGCAAGAGACTCAATTAGCTGATGATGTATTTACTACCAGCAGCACAGTAACCCTTAGCAATGTAGATGGTAATAATATTATCGACACGCAAAGTCGCAATACACCCGATCAGTTTGAATTGATGATTAAAGGCAAGCAATGCTATATACGCCACCTTGATAGTAAAGCAACTATTGAACTTAAAGACGTGGAATGTAAAATCAACGAGTTATAACAAGCTTTACCTCCCCCCAAACGAGTAAAAGCCGGTAAGTGACTAATCACTTACCGGCTT
>NZ_WTKW01000452.1:0-2744 GCF_011378745.1 Pseudoalteromonas sp. Z1A6 | reverse complement strand
GCACTTTTTTTTCGTTTTTTAGCTTCTTTATATAGAAGAGGCTTCCCTGTTTGTGAGATAAAATCAATCGAATAGTAAAGCCTCCCAACCGGGAGGCTTTTTTGTTTTTGCTGTGTAATAACAGCCTACTTTTGGAATGAGGATACCAAAATGACAAATGATGTATTAAATGCACTAAGACACGATATAAATGAAATAGACTCCGATTTACTCGTGTTATTAGCTAAACGTCGTCGTATTAGCCACGGTGTGGTTGAGTATAAAATTGCTAACAACAAGCCAATTCGCGATGAAGCACGTGAACTCGCACTTTTAGAGAAACTGATTGGTTATGGTAAATCACTAGGTTTAGATGCTTACTACGTGAATAATGTTTTTCAAACTATTTTGGAAGACTCTGTTTTACACCAACAAGCAATGCTACAAAAAAACCTGAATCCAGATGCCCTTAGTGAAACACACCGTGTAACTTACTTAGGTGGTCAGGGTTCTTATAGCCAACTAGCATGCCATAAATATTTTAGCCGCCGCCCGGGTAAATTAGTTGAAATTGGCTGTACATCGTTTGACGAAATAACAGGTAAAGTAGAAAACGGCCAAGCTGATTTTGGTTTATTACCCATTGAAAACACAAGCTCTGGCAGTATTAACGAGGTGTTTGACTTATTACAGCACGCGCAAGTGTCTATTGTTGGAGAAGTAACTCACAGTGTAGAGCATTGCTTACTCGCCAACCCTGATACTGAACTTAGTCAACTAACAAAAATATTTGCACACCCACAACCATTTGCGCAGTGCAGCCGCTTTTTACAGGGCTTAGGTGATTTACAACACGAAACATGTGATTCAACATCAAGCGCGCTACAATCAGCTCTGAACACACCATACAGTGCTGCAATTGGCTCTGCACAAGCGGGGAAAAACGTAGGGCTTGAGGTTATTAAATCAAACCTAGCTAATCAAAGCGAAAACCATAGCCGCTTTATTGTTGTTGCACGTAAGCCTCTACAAGTGTCTAACCAAATTCCAACTAAAACTAGTTTGATCATGTCGACAAAACAACAAGCGGGCTCACTAGCCGATGCGTTAATGATTTTTAAGCAGCATAAGATTAATTTAGTAAAACTTGAATCTCGCCCTACTCCGGGCAATCCGTGGGAAGAAGTTTTTTATGTTGACCTAGAAGCAAACTTAGCTGAAAGCCAAGTAAAAGAAGCGCTAGAAGAACTTAAAGAGCACACCCAATATGTACGTATTTTAGGATGTTACCAAAGCGAGTCACTACAGGCAGTAAGCGTTAATACTTAATAAGCAATTTTACAAATCAAAAAGGGCCGATATCGGCCCTTTTTCGTTAACTAGTACCAGTCTGCATAAATATTTTAGCAATTTAACGAATTAAATCCCCATACTTAAGCAAACGGTATAACAAATATTAATCTAAAACTTTTGAATCATTCGCTTTATTTAATAAGCTTCTGCTTTGCGTTAAAAAGTGTTCTGTCGAGTCAGAAAAGTAAACTTTCGCCTCAGCAAAAGAATCAATAAGCGCTGCTTTATCTCCCGCTTTTAATTTTGCTAATGTACTTGCGAAGGTATCTTGGTACTGTGCAAGTAAGGTTTCGACATCATCGAATTGTGCTAGCATAATATCTGAGTAAAGCTCAGGCGACTGCGCAAATAAACGCCCTACCATCATCAGTTCTAATTGATATATAGGTGACGAGCAGCTACGTAATTCTTCTAGTGTATGACTTTGTTTTGCTAAAAATTGTCCGTACACAAATGTCGTTAAATGGCGCATTACCTGAATAATTTGCATTGCTTCATCATGCTTTTTAGCATCAAGCTCAACAAGCTGACAACCCCATACTTGTAACTGCTGTAACAAACCTTTTGCCGCTTGGTGTTCTCGCCCTTCACATACAACAACTGTTTGTTTTACCCAGTGTGATATATCAGGCCCAAACATAGGATGCAAACCAACCACAGGGCCACTGTGCGCAGCTTTTAGTGCTTTAATAGGCGATTGCTTTACCGATGTAATATCAACTAGTAAACAGTCTTCATCTAGTTTAGGTAACTTAGCAACGACAGCGTCCAATGCATTAATAGGTACGCTAATCATTACCAGCTTGGCACCTTTTAAAATACTTTTCGCATCGTTTTGCTGATCTTTATCTAAAATTTTAACTTCGTAACCTGAGCGAATAAACTGCTGTGCAAATAACTGGCCCATGGCGCCTTGACCACCCACAATTACAATTGGCGAAAGCTCTGGCGCTGCGCATGCAAGTTTTGCTTGTTGGTTTTGATAGGCTTCTCGCATCATACGTCTAAGTATATCTTCAACGAGATCTGGGCTTACATTTTGATTTATTGCTTCTTGTCGTCTTGCCGCTAATAGCTCTGCTTCACGGGCAGGTGCATGTAAAGGTGCGCCTGTTTGTTGTTTTATCTCACCAATTTTTTGCGTAATACCATTACGTTTAGCAAGTAAGGCAACAAGTTGTGCATCGCATTCATCTATACCTTCTCTTAGCTGTGCTAAATCACTTATGTCAGCCATGTTCGTCCCACCTTAAAAAACCAAATAACGTAAATATAAATTTACATAAAAGTAAACTAATCAATACGATAAATACTAACAGGATCAGCTAACTGAGAAAAGGCTAAAGCGGAAATTTTACTAATGAGGAATTGAGAATTGAGAATTGAGAATTGAGAATTGAGAATTGAGAATT
>NZ_WTKW01000451.1:0-2756 GCF_011378745.1 Pseudoalteromonas sp. Z1A6 | reverse complement strand
ATCTTGGCTTAAATAATTTTGCTGCGATTGCTCACTCATTTTAATTTGGTATCAATAGGAGTATGCAATGGGCTATTTGGTTAATAAAGTTGAATGGGATTTACAAAAAGACATATTACAAAAAATTCGTGAGCGGGTTTTTGTCTACGAATTACATATTCCAAAACACATTGAGTTTGATAGCCTAGATAAAATTGCGTTACATGTACTTGTTACAGATGACGCGCACCACCCTGTTGCAACAGGTAGATTATGTACTGATGGCTTAATTAGCAGAATAGCAGTATTACCCGCCCACCGAAATCGCAGTGTATATAAATCACTTCTCAATTTTATTGTTAAGCTAGCATCTAGCCAAGGCATAGAAGAAATCAGCATTAATTGTATTTTAAATGAAGTAGGACGTTTTAAGCTAAATGGCTTTGCAGAACACGGAAATGTTTTTATGGAAGCTGGAATTGCAAGACAGCGTATGCAGTGTAAAGTTGAGCACTTTAATACAGCCCCTTTCACGCTTGTTCATTAGATAAAGAAAAGGGTAATAAATAAGCTATTACCCTCTACGTTATTGCTTAATACGCACCATAGCTACTTTGATTCATTAGCCCACAGTGGTTCATTCTCATATATTTCGTACAAGCCATGTGCTCTATTTATAAGTAAGTTAGCAAAATCTACCTGCGTTTTATCTCGCGCGCCTGTACTCATAATTTGATCCGCTTTTAATTGCCACTGCAATGAAAAGTAACGCATTGCATCGCGTGCATCTGTTGCTGCACTTACTTCAGCATGATCAGTAGGTAAGCGCCCTGTAACAACCCAATAAGTTTTACCGTTCTGTGCTTTAAACTTCCACATTGCACAAAGAGGTGCTAAAAATCGGCTGTCTTTATCAACTACTGACTTTGGCATAATACCTTTTTCGGCTAAATGCTTTTGTGCAGCTTGAAAGCATTCACGCTGCCATGCAATACCTTGCTGTTCTGCTAAAGCTTGCTCTTGTGCTGTTAACTGTTTTTTTTCTTGTTGTTCCATTTTAATAACCTTTTTACTTCTTTTTTTACACTCTAAGGGCTTAGTAAATAAGGTGCAAGTATAAAACAGCCGTTTGCACCTTAAAGCCTTCTGTTTGCTGTGTTTTTAGACAAATTGCTATTTTATATTGTGATCAAACGATCCTACATCACCCGGAAAAACCACTGGTGACTCAATGCCCTCTTTACTAACAGAGGCAACACCAAAGTAATAATTATCAATCACTACATTTTCAAGCGTATACTTTGAAACATTACCCACGTATTTACTAAATTGCCATTGCGGCTCACTCGTGTAACGCCAATAAATTTTATATCCAGCAATGTTCTCGTCATCATTTTTCGCCCATGAAAACGAAGTATTAGCTGTAACAGCCCCCGTTATTTTAACCTTTTTTGGTGGTGCAGGTGCCCATGCCATAGACGCCATAGTTACCGCATTAAGTGAGGTTAGCTTTGCCGTGTAATCAAAATCAACGCCTTCAATTGTATCGCCATACTCAACACCATTCTCAGTGCGTAGATCTTGATGCTGACGATCGTAGTGCTCGTTAGTTTCCATAATACGCACCGCTGCAAAACCTGCATCGTTAAATGGACGATGATGCCCACCACGGCCAAATCTATCTAATCGATATACAAGCATCGTATCTAGATTAGGGATGTATCTGTCGGCAACGGTATCAATATAACGTGCTAAATTGCGACTCGCCGAATCAACTTCACCACCTGTAAAGCGACGAGTATTAGCTTGCGCCTTGGTTTCTACAACACGGGTGCCTTCAGAGAATATACGTGCAGTGGTGTTATCGATTACGCCATTAATTCCGGTAATGTTACCAATCATATCGTTATTTAAAACACCATGAACTTGCCAGTTATGCTTTTGCGCATACGCGGTGAGTATTTTTCCGCCAAACAACCCTTGCTCTTCGCCCGAAAGCGCCGCATACACTACTGAGCCATTAAATTTATACTTACTCAGTACTCGCGCAGCTTCAATTACACCAGCAACACCCGACGCGTTATCGTTTGCTCCAGGCGAATCGCTGGTAAAATCCATAACATCACTTACACGCGAATCTATGTCACCCGACATCATCACCATGCGATTAGGCTCACTTGACCCGCGTTGAATAGCGACAATATTCACCACTTCAACAGGATTCGGAATGCGTTTTTCACCCGAAATAGTCTCTTTCACTTCTATTATTTCAAGACAGCCTCCACATTGGGCTGATATTGTTTCGAATTCTTTTTTTATCCAACGCCTTGCCGCGCCAATGCCTCGAGTATCCGATTTAGTCTCTGAAAGCGTATGACGAGTACCAAAATCCACCAGCGTTTGAATGTCACTGCCAATACGTTCAGCCGACACTTCACTAGCTATATCGTGTAACTTTTGTTGGTCGGTATACTGTAATTGTGTTTGCCCATGTGCTGACATCGCAATGGTACATGCACTAGCAAGTACGCTAAATTTAAGTAATCTTGTTGATATTTTAAAAGGTGATTTAAGCATCTATTAGCTCCTAATTATTATAGTGTAACCATTACTGAACTAAGGTTTTATGGCAATACATTTGAGGTAGATGCAGAAAGGAGCACGCTAAAGCGCAGTTATAACAATAGTTAGAGAATTAATTGAGTCGCACAATTAACATAATGCCGGCCATAGGAATTAAACCAAACATCCAAAGTTTTATTCCTAAAATATATTTT
>NZ_WTKW01000450.1:0-2763 GCF_011378745.1 Pseudoalteromonas sp. Z1A6 | reverse complement strand
CAGCGCATGTTTGGTATTTATGCTGCGTTATCGCCTATTTATGGGGAGCAACCACACTACATAGGCTCTGCCTTGCCTAAAAACCAAACATACTGCTGCAAATTCAACAACCAAAGGTCAACACGCCCTAGCTACAATCGCAAAAAATAATCCTAGCAAAATAAATAACACGCCACTGATCTGTAATAGTAATTTTTTCATATAACACACCTCATTACTTGTTAGTATGAGTATAATTTAAGCTGCATTAAAATCGACTAAAAGAGTGTTACAAACTGTAAAATCTTCAATTTCTATTCGCCATCACCATGATATAATTAGTCAAATGCCCTAAAATATCGCCGTCATGATAGCAACAATTACACAGCAAGATGCCGCGACAGAACTTGTCGCAAACTACCTAGATACCATTGCAAACCAAGGTTTTAGTGGAGATACCGACGCAAGTTATGCAACGCGTATTACCGCTTCAACCGATAACAGTGTGTATCAGCAAATACCGCAAGGTGTTATTTTTCCAAAAAGTGAAAAAGATATTCAGCTCGCATTGCAAACAGCATCTCGCGACCCGTTTTTATCATTAACTTTTGGTCCTCGTGGCGGTGGAACAGGCACTAACGGACAATCGTTAACACCTGGTATTGTTGTAGATTTGTCTCGCTATATGCGCGAAATCCTCGAAATAAATGTAGAAGAAGGCTGGGTACGCGTTCAAACCGGCGTAATAAAAGATCAACTTAATGACTTTTTAAAACCTTATGGCTTTTTCTTCTCACCCGATTTATCTACCAGTAACAGGGCAACTATTGGTGGCATGATAAGTACTGACGCATCGGGGCAAGGCTCGTTAGTTTACGGTAAAACGAGCGATCATGTTTTAGGGCTAACAACTTATTTAGTTGATGGCACACCTATGTGCACCTCCCCAATAGACATCGACAAAGCACAAATTATAGCGAATCAAGACTCACTAATTGGTAGTTTATATAAAACAGTTTTAGATATATCAGTTAATGAACGCGCTGCTATTTTAGCTAAGTTTCCACGGTTAAATCGTTTTTTAACCGGCTACGACCTAGAGCATGTACTAAGTGATGACTTACTTACCTTTGACATGAGCCGACTAATAACGGGTTCAGAAGGCTCATTAGGTATAGTAACTGAAGCAAAATTAAACCTAACGCCTATTGCCGAATTCAAAACGCTTATTAATATTAAGTATGATAGTTTTGACTCAGCACTTCGTCATTCACCATTTTTAGTCGATGCACGTGCAACATCGGTAGAAACCGTTGATAGCAAAGTTTTAAACTTAGCGCGTGAAGATATCATTTGGAATTTAGTATCGGACTTAATAACCGACGTACCAAATAAAGATATGCAAGGCCTTAACATGGTCGAGTTTAATGCAGTATCAAACGATGATATAAAAGACAAAGTAGACACGCTTTGTAAGCTTCTAGATGAATGCGTAAAAAATCAAACTAATGGCGTTATTGGTTATCAGTTAACCAGTGATAAAAGCGATATACTAAAAATTTACGCAATGCGTAAAAAGTCAGTGGGTTTATTAGGTAATGTAAAAGGCAGCCAAAAACCTCTCGCCTTTGCAGAAGACACCGCTGTACCGCCTGAAAATTTAGCAGATTATATTGTCGAATTTAGAGCATTACTCGACAGTCATAATTTACAGTATGGTATGTTTGGCCATGTTGATGCGGGCGTTTTACACGTACGCCCAGCACTTGATATGTGTGACCCAGAACAAGAAAAACTACTTAGAACTATTTCAGATCAGGTCGTAAAACTAACCGCTAAGTACGGCGGTTTAATGTGGGGCGAGCACGGTAAAGGTTACCGTAGTGAATATAGCCCTGAGTTTTTTGGTGAGCATTTATATACGCAACTTCGAAAAATAAAAACAGCTTTCGATCCTAACAATCGCATTAACCCCGGTAAAATATGTACTCCTATCGATAGTGAAGACTCACTAGTTAGTGTAGATGGACAAAAGAGATCGCACTTCGATAAGCAAATATCAATAGAAGTTAAAACCAGTTTTAACAATGCAATGACCTGTAATGGTAATGGCATATGCTTTAATTACGATGAAAATTCACCTATGTGTCCATCGTATAAAGTAACTGGCGATCGCCGTAACTCACCAAAAGGACGCGCAAGTTTAATGCGCGAATGGCTTCGTCTACAAGAGTCAAAAAATGTAGATTTACTCGAAGTAGAAAAGCAACTTAACAAAGGTGAAGTCATTACCTGGTGGGAACGTTTTGTTCATAGCCGCGAAAAACGAAAAGGTATTTACGACTTTTCTCACGAAGTAAAAGCGTCAATGGATGAATGTTTAGCATGTAAGGCATGTACAACAGCATGTCCAATTAAAGTAGATGTACCCACTTTTCGTTCGCGCTTTTTAAATTATTATCATAGTTATTATGCACGCCCGCTAAAAGATTACCTTGTTGGTAACATAGAAAACAGCGCGCCATTAATGGCAAAGTTCGCTAAAGTCATAAATCCAATTGTTAAAACATCATTAGTTAGTAATGTTATTAAAAAAACGGTTGGCTATGTTGATACACCACAGTTAAGTATTCCTGCACTTTCAAAGCGTGTTACTAAAACACAAAAATTCGATTTTGATTTACTAAATAAATTAAATGCAGAGCAACAAAGTGAATATGTATTAATAGTACAAGACCCATTTACGAGCTTTTACGAAGCGGAATTAGTAGAAAGTTTTATTAC